>JBCBHT010000158.1:0-17219 GCA_038525335.1 Cyanobacteria bacterium J06621_15
TTTAATTCCTGTAATTGAATTGATACTTTACCAGTTTTTGTAAATTTAATGGCATTAGAAATTAAATTAGCTAATATTTGTTTAACCCGTATTGGGTCGTTAATTATTCTAACATTTTGGATATCTATACAAGTCTCGATACTCAATTTTTTTCTATTGGCAAAAAAACGCAAATCCTCTACAACTGTATTCGTTAACTCTTCTATATTAAATTCTTGAGTTTTGAGAATAATTTCACCTTGCTCTAACTTGGCGAAATCAAGCATATCATTAATTAAAGCTAATAGCTGCTTACCGTTTCTAATAATTGTTTCTACTATATTTATTGATTGAGGATTAAATAAATTTCTATTTAATCGTAAAAGTAAATCTGAAAATCCTAAGACTGCATTTAAAGGTGTACGTAGCTCGTGGGAAAGAACTGCTAAAATCTTGGATTTTATTCTTGATGCTTCCTGCAATTGATAATTTTGCAGTTCCATTAAGCGTATTTTTGCCTCTGCTTGTTTACGAGTGCTGATATCGCGTAGCATCCAACGTATACCTATACAGTTATCTTGACTATCGTTGATTGTACTAGCACTAATTTCACAATCAAATAAACTTCCTTGATAATTCTTTAAATTAATTTCCCAATCTTTGAGTTGAGTTTGCTTTCTTAAACAGCTTATTTTATTACGAAATTCGCGACGAGCTTCTTGAGGAACAAATATAATCAACAGTTTTCCGATAACTAAATTTTTGTCTATTGCCAGTAATTGCGAAGCGACTCGATTTGCTTCTAATATTTTACAGTTTACATCTGTTATTAAATAACCATCGGGTGCAAAGTCGAATAATTCTTGATAGCGCTGACTTTGTTTTTGTAGTTTCTGTTGAGCAATAAATAATTCTTCATTTTGCTGAAGTAACTCTTCTTCTGCTACGTGAAGTTCTTCTAAGCTAGCATTTAATTGCTCAAAAGTTTGCATTAATAAATCTTCACGGTGAGGTAATCGTGTAATACGTTGTTGTAGTGAATATGTCTGTTGACGTACTTCTTCTATTTGACCAACGAATTTGTTAAAGTTCACGAAATACCTCTGAGCTATTTTTTATATAGATAAATTTACATATCAATTTATATTCTTATGATAAAACTTTTTATCTATCTGAATGCTGATTTTATTTTTTTTAACTACTCACTTAGAAATATACGATTAGTCAAAATTTTCCTATATACTACAGTATAGTGCAAAATCTATAACTAACAGTTCATAATAAATACTATCGTTCTTCCATTAATAAAATCGCTCCTTGAATATTTGATGTTGAATTATTAAGTGGGTTTAAAATAATTGCACACTCAATTGTTCGACCCAAACGGTTTCTCGCATTCAATATCAATTCGTAGTTTTCTATTTCTCCGCTCAGAACTGCTTTTAATGGCTGTCTAAGCTGCTCGATAGGTAGTCCGATATCTAGACTCATAAAGTGTTGAGAAAAAACTTCATCAAATCGCAATCCCCACATATCTTCTGCTTTATAATTCCAAATCAAAATATGTAATTCCCGATTTAGAACTACCACTCCAGAGCGCAAACTAGTGAGAATAGATTCCAAAAAACCATTAACTCTATTTAGTTCATCGCTACTTTGATGCATTTCTTCATTCATTGTCTGCAATTCATCGTTACTAGACTGCAGTTCTTCGTTCATTGTTTCTAACTCTTCATTAGTTGACTGAAGTTCTTCATTAGTAGTTTCTAATTCTTCCACAGTTGATTGAAGTTCTTCATTAGTAGTTTCTAATTCCTCATTGGTAGACTGAAGTTCTTCATAAGCTGTTTCTAATTCTTGATTAGTATTAACTAAATCCTGCTGCAATTGTTTAAAACGAGTAACATTACTAAAAATAATTTTTACTCCTAATAGCTCTTCTGTACTATTATTGATTAAAGGTATAACTTCTATATCTAAAAAATTAATTTCACGTTCGGAATTCGACCATTCAATATCTTTAAGAGAGATAGTACGACGATTGTTATGAACTTGGTCAATTCGCGACCGTAATTCAACGGGACGATAAGATATTTCTAAATCTTGTAGCGGACGACCAATATCTTTGGGATTAACGTTAAACATTTTCCGAGCTTGAGAATTAACTAGAAGCACCGTACTGTTTATATCTACAACTATTTGTGCAACCGGGTCTATTTCAAACATCGCTTCATGAATACGATTTCTATCAACAACTTGAGGTAACATCTGTTGCTTGTGTGAAAAACCCATTCCCATAAGCATTTGTCTAAAGTTTTGCGAAGGAACTTTAGTAAATACTCGGTGGTGTAAATCGAGCAGAGAAAACAGATTGTTGCGACTAAATAACATTTCAGCCTTACCCAAAAACAAATAACCACCATTGTTTAAAGCAAAATGAAACCGGTCAAGAATTTTGCTTTGAGTTTCGCTGTTAAAATACATTAAAGTATTGCGACATACAATCAAATCAATTCGCGATATTGGTGCATCTTGAACTAAATCATGACGACCAAAAATAACTCCACGACGCAATTCTTTTTGAACACTATAGCGATTATTTGTTCTTTCAAAATACTTCTCTAAAATCTCCGGAGAGATGTTACTAACTTCTTTAGAAGTGTAATTTGCATAGCGAGCATAATTAAGAGCTTCCATATCTACATCTGTAGCAAATACTTTTACCCTTTGCGAATATTCTTCCATTCCTAAAGCTTCAGCAAGCAAAATTGCCAAACTATATGTTTCTTCTCCAGAAGCACATCCAGCACTCCATACTCGAACTGGTTTATTAAACTGTCTATTATTAATAATTTGTTGAATAATTTCGCTCGCAATATACTCCCAAGCTGCTGGTTCTCGAAAGAAAGTTGTAACATTAATTAGGATTGTATTAAATAACTCAACGAACTCATCTGGGTGTACTTCTAAATAATCCAGATATTCGCTGTAATTATCTACATCAACCAACTGCATCCGCTTGCGAACCCTACGACTCAAACTGGTACGCTTATAGCCGCTAAAATCAAATCCACGGTTGCGTTTAATGTATTCTAATAAGCTTTCTAATTCAGGGCTTTCTGGTACTCTATTCAATTTTATATTTTCCAATAACTATATTGATATTAAAAATGTTCTCATTCTATTAGTATCTTGGCAAATTAATAAAGCTTAATATGAATGACTTTAACCTTATAAAAGTAGTAAAGGACAGGTTTTTACAGAAAAGAAAAAGGTTTTTATGAATTTATATTGCTTGTACAATTAATAGTTGAGTCAAGATAGTTTAACTAAGCTTCTGTGCCACCTTCCAAAGAAATTGTCTCATTATTTTGATAAATTACTTTTTGAATTACCTTAGCTCGGTCGATAGCATCTTGTTCTTGTTCTTCCAATCTGACAGCAGCAGAAACTTGATTTTGCGAACGCATTCTAGATGCTATTTTACGTGTTAAAGAAGCTTTTTCTTCAAGTACGCGCATTGCTAACCATAATGCATCTTCCAAATCATCCGATTTTTTGGCTAAAAGACTTTCCATCGAATAAGCATGACCGATACGACACCGATAACGCAATAATCCTGACTGCTGTATTTCCCACAAAGGACCCCCGCAATCGGGACAGATGAAAACCGAAGTTTTATCAGGTCTATCATCTTCAGCTAGTTCGTTCAAATCTAATTTCACTAAATCGGATTTTCGAGAATTATCTGAGGAATTATCTTGAGAATCTTCGGAAGAAACTTTACTAGGTCTAGATGCTAGTTTAATTAAAGTCGGAGGAATTTCTGATAGTGGTAATATATAATCAATATTTTCTACATTTTCGATAGCATTACGTGGCATTTCTGGATACATAGCATTTTCTGGTTCTTGCACAACAGCTATACCACCACGCATTTTGACAGCTTTAAGCCCTGCTGTACCATCATCTAAAGTACCACTAAGCAAAACAGCTATAGCTCTATTTTTAAAAGCACGTGATACAGTTCGGAATAATGGGTCAATAGCAGGACGATGACTATTTTCTCTCGGACCTAGAGTTAATTCTAAATAGTTATCTTTTACCAATACATGACGGTCTGGAGGAGCAACGTAGATTTTTCCTGCTTCAATTATTTGGTTATTTATGACTACAGATACAGGTAGCTTCGAGTTACGATTGAGAAGACTTGAAAGAACCTCAGTACCGTGCTTGGGTAAATGCAATACTATTACTATAGGAACATTGAATTTCTTTGGCAGATGCTTAACTAAGTAAATTAATGCTTCGACTCCACCAGCAGAAGCGCCAATAACAATAATATCCTGTGAAGACATATTCTTTCTTCCTCTTTAACCATGAAGCTTATATTAGGCTATCAGTTATTAACTGTTATTGGATTTTAGATTTTTGCGCTCCAGAATCTTGGATTAGAAAAGTTAGAGGTTAATAAGTAAAAATTAATCACTCTCAAATAACGAGTGAATAGTCATCAATTACCAACTATCAATTAAAGAACTAAATACAGTAAGGAACGCGCTATAGATTCAAGAGGTACAATAAAATCTACATCACCAGTTTTAATTGCAGAATCTGGCATACTGTCAAATTTACAAGTTGCTTTATCTTGAGCTACAACCACACCACCCATTTTCTTAATTTCTTTTACTCCTGCTGAACCGTCTCCGTCCATTCCAGTTAGAACAACAGCAATGCATTTATCTTTGAAACTAGAAGCAACCGACTTAAACAACACATCACCAGCAGGACGAACAAAATTAACTTTCTCCGAATGAGACAGAGATAGAGAACCGTCTGGATTTACTAAAAGATGAAAATCAGGAGGAGCAATATACACTCTACCTGGATAAACTTTATCCCCTGCTTTGGCTTGCTTGACATATAAAGAACTTTTTTTGTTTAAAATTTCTGATATTACAGTCGGATGTTTCGGGTCTAAATGTTGCGCTATACAGATAGGTGCAGGAAAATTTGATGGTAATTGAGATAAAATTTCGCTTAGAGCTTCTAGTCCCCCAGCTGATGACGTAATTACTACTATATGGGTTTGAGGTCTCATTTATTATTTTATATTTGTAAAGCTAGTATAACAAAATTGTGTATATAAAATCATTTATATAAAATAATATTATTACAAATTTATTGCTTGATTTTAAGTAATGTAGAAAACAATAAATAGATAAAAATAGTCTAACTTAACAATTTTTAGTAGTAAATAATGAGTGATAATTAGCGACTAAAAGCCCGAAACATAAATAATAGTAAGAAGCTGGCAAGTTAAATTAAGGATAAACGGAAACATAACGATGTTTTGTGCAATGAAAGCTAACTAAAAAGATGCTTTTTCAATACATAGTATGCTATAAATATAAATTAAAAATTTGAAATTTTACTGTATTTTATAAATTAGCTTTTATAATCACTTTTCAGAATAAATACTATCTTCTGTTCCCTATTCCCTACTCACCTTTTCACTATTATCATACTAAATAAAAATGGGTCATAATTAATAATAAATTTAAACCAAAAACCCGGCTATATCAAAACCGGGTTAAGGGATTTATAAACTATTTAATTAAAACCTAGCGAATGCTATCATCTCTCTTGTCAACAATTTCCACTATGTCGCGGTCAACTACAGTTTTTCTGTCAACAACTTCTTTCTGGTTGACTACATCAACTTCTTTTTCGATAACTGGAGTAGCAGGAGCAACAGGAGTTGCTGGAGCTGTAGCGACCGCACCTTTAGGAGCTTTTGCATCAAAAGTTTTCCAGTTATCAATATTATGACCGCTCAAAACAGAACCGATGCGATTAATTTCATCTTCATAACCTTCTACGATTAACAAGTAGTAACCGTTATTGATTCTGTCCTCATACATTTTGGCATCTTCTTCAGGAATAGCCATACCAGTTAATGCACCGATGATACCACCAGTTGCTGCACCCAATCCAGCACCAGCTAAAGTAGTAGCGATAGTTCCTGCTGCTAAAAACGGTCCAATTCCAGGAATTAACAATTCTTCCAAACCTACAAGTAGACCAGCCAAACCACCTAAAACAGTACCGGTAGTAGCACCAATTCCAGCACCTTCTTGAGCTTCTGTTTCACCACGTTCATTCTTTACATCAGCACCAGCAATATTATTACTATCCGGATTTTTTGCTAGTAGAGACACATTATTCATTGAATAACCATCATCTCTAAGCTTATAAAGAGCTTTCTCTGCATCTCCACGACTTGCAAAAGTACCAACTGCACGCTTGTATCTTCTATCTACCATGTTTACTCCTTGTACGAAATAATTTACTATTTAAAATCAGTTTTTCTATTAATTTTTTGTGTCAAAATTTTTCTCATCAAAATAATTTAGCAACTAGTAAACTTCTTATATTCGCGCTATAAAATTGCGCCAAAAATTGCTGGATTGTTGGTTGAAATTATAAAATATTGTTGATAACCCGATATTTATAATAAGGGTTATGATTGATTACAAATTGCAGATTAATTCGACAAGCTTATCACTGATTTTCTGTTCACAGTTTCTCTTATTTCATCCGAGGATTCATCAACCCTTGGGTTTACATTCCATACATTTTTTATCTGTCAAAAGAAGGGTTGTAAGGTCAAAGGTTAAAGGTCAAAGGTTAAAGGTTGAATAACTCCTAACTCTTAACTCCGACCACTGATTAAGTGGATTACACTGATTACACGGATAATTATTGATTAACTCTTAACTCCTAACTCCTAACTCCTAACTATTAACTGCTTACCGATTGATTTCTCATCCGCTCGGGACTACCTGTAGGAATAGATGCAATTAATTTTTGAGTATATTCTTCTTTCGGTTCGCGATAGATTTGTTCTGCACTACCTGTTTCTACTATTTCACCGCGATTCATAACTAAGATTCTGTCGCTGATAAATTTAACTACGCTCAAATCGTGGGAAATAAAGATGTAGGTTAATTCAAATTCTTCTTGTAATTCCTTAAGAAGATTTAGTACTTGTGCTTGTACCGATACATCCAAAGCAGAAACCGATTCGTCACAAATAATAAATTTAGGATTTAATGCTAAAGAACGTGCGATACAAATCCGCTGACGCTGACCTCCGGAAAACTGGTGAGGATAGCGTTTCATATCATCAGCACTCAAACCAACTCTTTCTAATAAATAAGCTGCACGTTCAATTCGTTCTTTTTTGTCTTTACCAATAGAATGAATTACCAAAGGTTCCATAACTGCATCACCCACCTTCATCCGGGAATCTAAAGCGCTAAAGGGATTCTGGAAGATGATTTGCATTTCTCGACGCAGTTTTTGTAATGATTTACCCGTAAGTTTGGTAATATCTCTTCCTTCAAAAAGTATTTGACCGCTGAGTGGTTCAACTAATCTCAATAAGCTTCTACCAAGGGTTGTTTTACCACAACCGGATTCTCCTACCAACCCCAAGGTTTCTCCTTTCTTAACCTCAAAGGAAACATCCTTAACAGCCATGAAAACGTTTTTGGTACCCCCGAACATACCCTTAACTGGATAACCAACTTTTAAATTACGGATTTGTAATAACGGTGGTTGCTTCTCTAATGTTGCTAATCTCTGAGCAATATCAGCAGAAGTAACTTCTTTGGGTTCTGCTGGCTGTTTTGGCTTAATTTCTACATCTCCGTATTGTGTTTCTTCTACGCTCATGTAGTCGGAAACTGTGAGCAATTTTTCAGGATGACGGTCTAAAGTCGGACGACAAGCGAGTAAACCCTTTGTATAAGGATGTTGGGGATTGGTGAAAATTTGTACTGCATCCCCTTGCTCTACAACTCTTCCTTTGTACATGACCGCAACTTTATCAGCAATTTCAGCGATTAATCCCAAGTCATGGGTAATAAAAATCATTGCCATATCGCGCTTTTGCTGCAATTCTCCGAGCAAATCGATGATTGTTGCTTGTACCGTTACATCTAAAGCAGTTGTCGGTTCGTCAGCAATTAACAGCAAAGGATTACAAGAAATTGCCATTGCAATCATTACCCGCTGCAACTGTCCTCCAGAAAGTTGATGGGGAAATCGTTCTAATACTGCTTCTTTATGTTGTTGTACTAACCGTGGAAGTTCTTGCTCGTTTAATTTTCTTGTTGATGTCTCAATCAAATTCTCACGAATCTGCTCATCGCTAGGAATAAGTTTTACTTCCTGCAAACTATCGATTGCTTTTTGACGAGCTTCCCCACTCGAAATATTTTGATGTCGTAAAATTGCTTCTGTTAGCTGAAAACCAATGTTGTAAACCGGATTGAGCGAAGTCATTGGTTCCTGAAAAATCATCGCAATGTCACCACCACGGTAAAGCTGCATTTCTTTTGAAGGTAACTCTACTAAATTTAGTGCTTCACCTTTCTCCTGGGGACGGAACCAAATTTCACCACCGCTAATTATACCGGGGTTTTGTAACAAACCCATTGTTGCGAGGGATGTCACTGATTTACCACTCCCCGACTCCCCTACAATACCTAGAGTCTCTCCTCTATGTAATTCAAAAGAGATTCCGTTTACTGCTTTGACAACGTTGCCATCATCGGAGAATTCAACTTGCAAATTGCGAACGTCTAGGACTGTTTCTCTCATGGAAGTCAGGGGTAGATTCTTAATTTTATTAACTTTAATTTAACTGGATTTTAACAACTGTTTGAGTTTTGTCATTAGTAGAAAGTATTTTTTTTAGAATTTCTACAATCTAATTTGAAAAACTCACTGTGAAAAATACTTAAAAATATAGATGTTTTAAGGCTTTTAGAGCTAGTTATTATAAATAGGTTATATCAAATATTGCAAGTGTAGTGGTAATTAATGTAACGAATGTTTGACTTGTTAAATTTAAGTGAAGTTTATTAGGGAGTAGAATTTAGGTTAATTCCCTATAATTCCTATAGAGAAGATAAGTTATTAACTATCGGGTTCAATATTGATTTCAATATAAATATAAAGACGTTGCAGTGCAACGTCTCTACAACAATACGTATATATTGTAATATTTACAACATTAAAATGGAATGTCATCCTCTGGGATTTCTTCTTCAACCATTGCTGGGTATGTACTTGGTTCGTAGCTTGCAGGTTGAGGTACTGGTTCCGGTTGCGGAATATTTTGAACTGGTGCTGGTGCTGGATTTCTTGGGGGAGCAGCAGGTACGGGTGGTGCAGCGTTAACTGGAGCGGTTTGAGCTACTTGTGGCATGGCTTGGGCTGGCTGAGCTTGCATCATACTGGTATCAAAACCTGCTCCTAAATGCTGAATCTGCTGGGCTGTCATTTCAGCACGTTTTTCTTTAAAACCCTCGGGACGTTCGATAACATTCATGGTCAAACGACCTACCAAAACAACACGGTCACCGGCTTTATAATTTTGTTGAATTTCTTTTGCTAGTTTACCGAAACTTACTACTTTTAAATTCGCTGGAGGGTCGTTGTCTCTAGCTCCCCAAAACTGTACGAGCATTTGTGTAATTTCAAGTTGATTGTCTGCTGTATACCTCAGTTCCGGTTGCTGAATTATTTCTGCCATCAATACACAACTGTTCATTTGATTCTCCTGATTATTACGCTTGCTGTGACGAATGAATATCATTTATGGTTAACTTTTTTTTGTTTCTCAAACTTTCTTAACAAAAAATAAGTGGACAATTTAACCTGCAAGCTATTTCAATGATAAAAGCCAAGCAAAGGCAACGAACAGCTATAATTAACTGCTCGGTTACTTTGCTTGACTAATGATTCTGCATTATTGAGTACTATTGTACCATTAATATGAAGCTTTAAAGTAGCTTGTCTGTTTTATACTGCTGTGATTCACGCTAACTAAAATCTAGATTATTCCCACTAGGTGGTTGAAAGTACAACCTCCAAACCTTGACTCCAAAGTTTAAAATAAGAGCCAGATTAAGTGTTTGACTCTCGTAAAGAACAGTACAAAATATTGAAATAAATTAATTAAATGTTTGGATATAGCATAGAGCTAGAAAAAAGGCTCGATATACGCACTGCTCAGAAAAACGGTACAGATAAGAATGAAGGATTTAAAACAAGTATCAAAGGATTTAAAACCAAAGAAGAAGCACAGCAAGCTTTAGGAGAAGCGCAAGACGAAATTATAGCATCTAACGAATATCTGATTGTTGAAAGTCAAGTTTACGAATACTAGAACTTATTGGTGGATCACCCTGTAAGGGAAAGCTGAATTTTTATTCGTAGCTTGTTGGTAGGAAGCACAGGACTTCGTATCCTAGAAAACCTATCTTCCTAGAAACAAAGTTTACATAAAAAACCTTTATCAATCTCTTGAATAGCAGCTTTGATAGCCTTTGGTGACGATTCATAACCTTCTTCATTTACGCACATCAATTCATAACCTTTCCAGATTCTGTATCCCCATTGCTTATCTGATTCCAGATGAGAATGACAATACGGTTCTATGACGTAATCTTTATACTTAGTTAGTTCTTTAGTAATATACATATAGTGCCTTTACAAAAATTGTGTCTGCGCGGGCACCTCTGATTTCTGTCAAAGCAATATCACGCTTCAAAAGCTAGATATACTTATTTTTAGGAAGTCAAATTTTACACTTCCTATTTTGAATGTAAAACGCTGATGAAGAAAGGTTCACAAATCACAAAATCAAAAAAAACTGATATAAGTTGAAAGAAAAATTATTAATTGGCAACAGTACTATTACTGAGTTATCAATCAAAATTGTTTATAGCAATGATGCTTAATATAAGTCTATTTACTTTCTTTTGGCAAATCAATAGCTGTATTATTAGCGCAAACCGGTATTGACGGTTAATTTTGTATCGCTATCAGCAGGAATCGTGGCGCAAGTTGTTTTAGAAAACATTTACAAGAGTTTTTCTCACCGTAAAAGTGAAAGTGCTACTTTTGGTAGTAATCATCGCAATGAAAGCGTTAATGTATTGCGAAGAGTTAATCTCACCGTTGAAGATGGCGAATTTATAGTAATAGTAGGACCTTCTGGTTGTGGGAAAAGTACAATACTTAGATTAATCGCAGGTTTAGAGGATATTACGGGAGGTAATATCTGGGTAGGAGAGCGTAACGTGAACTATTTTCCCCCTGCTCAAAGAAATATTGCGATGGTATTTCAAGATTACGCTCTTTATCCCCAGATGAGTGTTTATGACAACATTGCTTTTGGGTTAAGATTGCAAGCTCGGAGAGGAGAGGGGGGGAGGGGGAGAGAGGGGGAGAGGGGGAGGAAGAAATTAATCGAGAAATTAATCAAAACAGCAGAAGATTTATTAGTATCAGTGACAAGGAAGTTACCGAAAGGTTTACGGTATGTTTCTGATAAAGAGCGAGTGGTAAACGAACGGGTAACTGATATAGCAAAGTTGTTACAAATAGAAAAATTATTAAATAGATATCCCAAAGAATTATCTGGGGGACAAAAACAGCGAGTAGCATTAGGACGAGCAATTGCTCGTAACCCACAAGTATTTCTAATGGATGAACCGCTTTCTAATCTAGATGCGAAATTACGAACGCAAACCCGTAAAGAAATAGTCAAACTACAGCATCAATTAGGGATAACTACAATTTACGTGACTCACGACCAAACAGAAGCGATGACAATGGGGGATAGGGTTGCAGTTCTTAATAAAGGACAAATAATGCAGGTTGCTTCTCCATTAGAAATTTATAACCGTCCTGCAAATCTTTTTGTCGCAGAGTTTATTGGTTCCCCACCAATGAATTTTATTAAAGTAAAATTTCAATCACCTCGATTAATAACCAAAGGGGATTTTCGCTTAACTTTATCAGAGGATTGGGGTAATGCTTTACGAAAATACAACGGACGAACCCTAATATTAGGAGTTCGTCCGGAACACTGGAATATAAGCTTACCCGCAACCAAGAATTTACCAGCACAAGTAGAATGGTCGGAAAATTTAGGAAACGATAGTTATCTAGCAGTCAAACTAATTGAAACCAAGTTTCAAAAAGATTATTTAGTAACAGACGACCTACAAGTCCGAGTACCACCAGAAAAACTAGTAAAAACCGGGGAAAAAGTATGGTTATCCTTAAATCCAGATAAAATACACTTTTTCGACCCAGAAACTCAACAAGCGATATTTCCTAAGAGTAATTCTCCGTTGTTACCTTTTGAAAGTAGTAAGTAGAAAGTAGCAAGTAGAAGTTGGTAATTGGTAATTGGTAATTGGTAATTGGTAATTGGTAATTGGGAAAAACTCCTAACTCCTAACTCTTTACCCACTACTCGCTACTCTTTACTCGCTACTCAATACTAAACTTCCACCACAGCTTGTTCTTGCTCGGTTTCGACAAATTCTTGAACCCTAGCGCGGTATTTTCTTAGGGATTCGTCTACCCAGTCGCGGTCGTTGCTGTTGACGTATAAATGTACTAGTGGTTCGCTTGCGTCTGGTAGAACTAGTACCCAACTGTCTTCGTATGGTTGACAAATTTTTACCCCGTCAATTAATTCCAATTGTTCTTGGGGATGGGTTTCTACTAAATGACGCATTAATGCACCTTTAACAGTCCAAGGACAGCGAGTGGTGTAGGTTTTGTGGATTACACGAGGTAGCTCGGAACGGACTGTGGTGAGGGAGCGTTCTTGAATTGTCAGCATTTCAATTAGCTTCGCAATACAGAACATAGAATCGAATCCTGGATGCAGCTGAGGAACAATAAATCCGGTGTCTCCGCTACCACCTAAAACAACATTGGGATTCTTTTGACAAGCTTCCATTAATGCTGTGGGGTTGGCTTTGGTGCGAATCACTTTACCGTCGTGACGACGAGCAATTTGTTCCAC
This sequence comes from Cyanobacteria bacterium J06621_15, assembly GCA_038525335.1. Classification (GTDB taxonomy): domain Bacteria; phylum Cyanobacteriota; class Cyanobacteriia; order Cyanobacteriales; family Nostocaceae; genus Rivularia. The sequence continues at coordinate 12,884 of JBCBHT010000158.1, forward strand.
AGCGCTGGAAGTATTAACCGGTACTACTACACTTCCTCTGGGGTTAGCGGTTAGCACCATGTCTACCATCAAGGCTGTGAGCATTTCCCCACGAATGGGGATACCGGATTCGTCAACCAGTATCATTTGCTCACCGTTTGCTGTCACCTGTACCCCGAAATTGGCTTTGAGCGCTTCTACTACATGACCTAGCTGAGTCAATAAGGCTTCGCGGTCGGTTTCTGAAGTAGCAATTTTGTTTAAACTGGCATTGAGTACTACTGCATCAGCACCAAATTGGTCTAACATCTGCGGTAGTACGGCTCCCGATACTCCATAAACGTAGTCAATCACTACTTTGGCTCGACTGTTACGGATGGTGTCGATATTTAAGAGATTTTCAAAAGCGTTGCAGTAACGGTCTACTAGTTGAGTGGGATAAGCAACGTTACCAATTTCATAAATTTGCGCTCGTCGCATATCTTCTTTGAAATATGCACCTTCGATTTTCTTTTCTTTGGCTTTGGGAATATTAATTCCCTTGTTATCCATGAATTCAATCAGGAGATAATCGGGACGGTTGGGGTGTACCCGCACGTGAATACCACCTGCTACTTTCATATTAGGAATGATAGTACGAGCAATTGGTAAAGCTGTTGCATCGAGGTTTTGAATTTCGATACCTACCGACATTAAACCAGCAATTAAAGAACGAGTTGCCATTCGGGAAATATTCCGCTGGTCTCTAGAAACCGTAATTTCGGAACCTGGTTTTAAAGTGGAACCGTAAGCAGCACCCAATTTAACGGCAAATTCTGGAGTAATATCGATGTTTGCTAAGCCTTGAACCCCTCGCTGTCCAAATAAGTTGCGTTGAGCGGTATTACCCCAAATCAAGTTTATATTCAGGATGGCACCAGATTCAATTTTTTTGCTCGGCCAAACGCGCACACCAGGACTAATTTGAGCTTCCTCTCCCACGGTGGAAAGCGAACCGACTACCGCTGCTTCCAAAACGTGAGCGCGACGGTCTACACGAGTACCGCGAGAAATTACACAAGCACTTAATTGGGCTTCTTCACCTACTATGGCTCCATTCCAGACAATGGGACGCTTCAAGTTAGCATCGCCGCCAATAGTAACATTATCGCCGATAACCGTTCCCGCTTCGATATGTACTCTATTCCCAATGCGACAGTTATCACCAATTAAAGCTGGTGTTTCAATTACCGCTGTGGAGTCAATATAAGTATTTTGACCAACCCACAAACCGGGAGAAACTTCTTTGTAGGGGAAATCAGCTTTAACTTTGTGGTTGAGTACGTCGTATTGAGCTTCGCGATAAGCATCTAAGTGTCCCACATCGCACCAGTAACCAGAAGCAATATAACCATACATTGGTTCGCCTTTTTCAAGCAGTAGAGGGAATAACTCCTTGGAAAAGTCCGATTCTTGATTTTCTGGCAAATATTGTAAAACTTCAGGTTCTAAAATATAAGCGCCAGTATTAACTGTATCGGAGAAAATCTCGCTGGTGGAAGGTTTTTCTAGAAAGCGCTTAATGCTTCCTTCTTCATCAGTTATTACCACTCCAAATTCAATTGGATTGGGAACGCGAGTTAAAATTAAAGTTGCTTTGGATTTTTTTTCTTTGTGATATTTTATTGCTGCTGTGAGGTCAAAATCAGTAATACTATCACCACTGATAACGATAAAAGTATCGTCTAGAAGTTCAGCAATGTTCTTAACACAACCTGCCGTACCTAGAGGCTGGTCTTCTTCCACAGCGTAAGTCATCTGTACGCCAAAATCGCTACCATCTTGGAAGTAATCTCGCATTGTATCCGGTAAATAATGCAAGGTAGCGATAATTTCTGTAATGTCGTGCCTTTTGAGAAGATTGATAATATGCTCGGCAATTGGTCGATTAAGGATAGGCACCATTGGTTTGGGTAGGTCGCAAGTTAGCGGACGTAGCCGCGTTCCAGAACCTCCAGCCATAAGTACTGCTCGCATAAATCCTCCATTTGATGTTTTTTCTAAAAGTCGTAGCTTTAATAGCGGTATTGAATTGATGTACTGGGTTTTGCGAAAAATTGCCTCTTAAGAATGACCGATTTGGTCGGATGGAAAGCTCCAATTCTCAATAAACAGTTTTTAACAGCCAGCGAATACAACCAACTTCCAATGCTTGATAGACAAAGTTTATTGGTTCTATATCTAGTATCCTAGGTCTACTGAAATTTAAGGAACTTCCTTAAGGTGCATGTGGTCATATTTAAATTATCTATAAAATCGGCGCATCTTAACAAAGAAAAGATATAAGCCTGTTATGAGGTTAAAGGTTAAAGGTTAAAGGTCAAAGGTATTTAATTTCGTCGCAACAAATGGAATTTTCACATGTTAATCAAATACTCAAATACCTATGAGATAAGGGTTTTATCATCTGTTAGTTAGAAGTCCTGTCTGTTAATGCGGATGAAAATTTAAGGGAAAATGTTTGGAAATTTCATATCGTACCGCTCAATTCGGGAGATAACGGTACGAAGTCAAAATTAAGGAGACGTAGCAATACACCCCGTCTCTACATTGGTTTCGGGTTTTAATTAGTAGAAAAATAAGTATAGAGAAACCGGGTTTATAAACGAAAAATTAGGGTTTTCACGGTTTACTATTCTCAATAAACCCGGTTTCTGAGCAAGGTCTAATATTTGCAGCATGAAATAACCAAATATTGCGAATATCTTCTGACATGGGAAGTGTTTTCAGAAATTTCTGTATTGATTCTAATTCCCAATTTAATGGTGTTGCTGGCAATATTTTTATTTCACTCATAGCATAGCGAAGAATTGCTTCAAATAAAGCCGCAGCTTCAATAATGGGTTGTGAATCGAGCCAAACGGGAAAGATACGAGCTTCAAAGGTAAATTTATCTTGGATGGGATGAATTAAGTTTTTGAGATTGAAGTCGCAGTATTTTGTTAGTTCAAGTTTGGCAACTCTTACTTTCGCTTCTTCCCAGGTTAATTCTCGAAAGTCGGATTCGTTAACTAGTTGAATTAAATTTGTATCCCAGTTTCCCAAGCGAGTGCATTTGGGGTTGCTTCCTACTAATCTTTTTAAATTTTTTCCATGTGTATGAAAAACATTGACTAAATTAGCAAATATATTTGCAGAACATAGTGGTTTCGCATCAAAATGTATGTGAGTTGCACCTTCAACGGGAACAGTAAAATTAAGTAAACGTGCTGTTTCTAAAAGAACTTCTAATTTTTGCTGATGATTTGTATCTATAGGGGCTGAAATTATCTCGCATGGTCGCTCTCGCTCTCCTGGTAACGGTGCTGCGATCGCAACTGGATTACCGGTATTATCTGCCACTCGCACCATTCCTTCGACTCCTGATTCTACATGAGTTGCAAATAAATCAGCAATCGGATTAAGAACTTTTGACTTACTTTGTTCTGCATCTGCTTGACAAGTTATCAATTGCAAAAATCGGGTGTCATCGCTAACGATTCGATACCATCGCGGTTGTGGTGGATGTGATTTATCTAAATCATCTTGAAGTGTTAAATCATCAACGCATTTTGCAATTAAATTTCCTTGGTTATCAACAACTTCAAAACCCAAAGTCAAATTATGAAACAAAGGTGTCCCCGGAACGTGACTAGGTTCCGACTGAGGATAAAATATCCGACGAACCTTTCCATTATGCGCTTGTGCTATTGACTTAGCCAAATCTTTTCTACTTAAACCTTTCGGTGCTAATAATTCAATCTCACAGCCAATTTTCCAGTTTAATTTAGTCATAGTGGTTAGTTGATAGTGGTTAGTTGATAGTTGTTATTTGTTAGTGGTTAGTTGATAATTGATAATTGATAATTGTTAATTGATGATAAAAAAATAGGTAGACTTGATTGAGCCTACCTAGTTATATTCCATCTTTTAATTAGAAGCCAGTAGATATTTAATGAATTAAATGATAGGTAACTTCAATAAATCTTACTCATTACTCATTACTCACTACTCATTACTCATTACTCACTACTCCCCATTTTTAATTATCTCCTCAACGCTTGTTCAATAACTTCTTGCTGACCTAGGATTAAATTTCTCTCAATCCGAATTTTGGCATCCCAAGGAGATTTTTCACCCCATAGATTAGCAAGCTTTTGAGCATCATTATACTGATACTTTGAATCGATATACAAAGGTAAATTATTGGTATTATTATTCAATTTCTGCAAAGATTTCAGTCTCGCATCTACAATAAACTGTTCTAAAATAGCGACATCAGATTTACCCCAGATAATTTTTCTACCTATTATTGCTTTGGCTTCAGATACTGATTTGC
>JBCBHT010000159.1:0-17198 GCA_038525335.1 Cyanobacteria bacterium J06621_15
ACAACTATCAACTAACAACTAACAACTATCAACTAACAACTAACAACTATCAACTATCAACTAACAACTAACAACTATCAACTAACAATTAACCCAAAAAATGCAATTTGCTTCTCGTTTAGAACCGCTCCAATCCAATGTATTTGCAGATATGGACATTGCTAAGGCTAAAGCTTTGGCTAATGGTCGCGAATTAATCGATTTATCTTTAGGGTCTTCCGATTTACCAGCAGAAAGTCACGTTATCGAAGCCATTGCTGAATCTTTGTATGACAACAGTACTCATGGATACCTGTTGTTTCACGGAACTCAAGACTTTCGTCGTGCAGCAGCCAAATGGTATTCGATTAGATTTGGTATTTCTGTAGACTCTGAAACTGAAGTTCTACCGCTGATTGGTTCCCAAGAGGGAACAGCACATCTACCTCTAGCGGTTCTAAATCCAGGAGATTTTGCTTTATTACTAGACCCCGGTTATCCTTCTCACGCTGGGGGAGTTTACTTAGCAGATGGTCAAATTTATGCTATGCCTTTACGGGAAGAAAACAATTTTTTACCCGTATTTGAAGAAATTCCTGCGTCAGTATTGGCTCAGTCGCGAATGATGGTATTGAGTTATCCTCATAATCCTACCAGTGCCATAGCACCACTATCTTTCTTTGAAAAAGCTGTTGATTTTTGCTACTCTCACGATATTGTTTTGGTTCACGATTTTCCCTACGTAGATTTAGTGTTTCCTGAAGAAGCCCGAGTAACCAGTAATTCATCTTCAATTGCTCCTTCGATTTTACAAGCTGACAAAACAAAAAGTATCTCAATTGAATTTTTTACTTTGTCTAAATCTTACAACATGGGCGGCTTTCGGGTTGGCTTTGCTATTGGTAATCGCGAGTTAATTGCAGCTTTACGTCGGGTCAAAGCAGCAGTTGATTTTAACCAGTATCGAGGAATATTAAATGGTGCGATTGCCGCTTTAAGTGGACCGCAATCTGGAGTCAAAAGGAATGTAGATAGCTTCCGAAGACGGCGTGATGCTTTCGTCAATGCTTTAGTGCGTAGTGGATGGGATGTTCCGATGCCAAAAGCAACAATGTATGTTTGGGCAAAGTTACCGCAACCCTTTTGTGCCGATTCGATTCAATTTTGTAAAGATTTGGTTGAAAATACTGGTGTTGCAGCTTCTCCTGGTGCTGGTTTTGGGAAATCAGGAGAGGGTTACGTGCGTTTCGCATTAGTCCAGGAACCATCAGTGTTGAAAGCCGCAGTAGATAAAATATCCCAGTTTCTGTCGTTGGTTCATTGAATCTTTATTTGAGATTGATACAAAGTTAACTAATCAGTATCGGCAATTACAGTAATACTCGGTTAAACTGAACAAAGTTTAAAACGATTTTTGCATCATTTTTTTTACACTCAGCGCAATATACTTACTTTGATAGGGTCTAATATCCTTTAAAAGTCTTTAAAAGTAATGTAGCTGCATTTAAAAGGGGAGTATCAATTACTAGTTTTTTTAGTTTTAAGGAACGATTGCGTCCATGACTACAACTATAAAAAAAATTCGTAATTACGCATTACTTGGAACGATAATTAGTGCAAGCGCTGCAGCCCCAGCACATGCAAGTTCGCCTACAAATATTAACAGTAATAATTTAACTGGAAATCCACTGTCAGAAGCGTCAAAAGCAAGTAAAGATATTAATTCGGAAACAGAAGTACCATTGGTTGGCTGTATATCTTCTCCTGAATCAGAACCGTGCAATCAGTTAGCAAAAGAAGAAAATCAAGATTTCTCAAATAGTCCACTGTTTAGAGAAGCCAATAACATTATAGAATCAGTCGAAGCTGCTCAAACAACTAAAGTTAAAGTTGTCAAAGGAGATACATATACAGTATATAACCTTGAATCTAATCAATCTGAGCAAGAGGAACTACCTGTAACCATTTATGCTTCTGCATCTGTTGAGAAAGAAAAGGTTCCAGAGCCATCTGCACTTCTAGGATTAATTGCATTATTTGCACTTGCTAAAAAACGAAAAATGGCAACAAACAGCGACGTATCAGCAGAATAATTATCAGCATAGTTGTATAGAATTGTATTTGAATCAATTAAATATCCTTCTATTGAACTATGTTATAAAAATCTGTTTGATAACTTATTTCCAAGATATTTCACAGAGGTGTATCTCCTTTATATTACGAAATACTACTAGGTTTTAAAACATAATTAAAAGTAAATAGCGAACAAAAAATTCTGTTAGCTAAACATGCGGGGGTAGCAAGACATGCTTGGAATTGGGGATTGCGGTTAACAGAAAATATTTTAGATAACAACTAAAATAAACCAGAAGATAAAATTAAATCTCCCACATCCATTGACTTATACAAATGGCTAGTAGCTTTAGTAAAATTAGAACATCAGTAGAGAGTATGGAGCGAGTCAATTTAGCTCATATAGCTGCAAAGTGCTGTATCGATTAATTTTTTGATATTTGTTATTTATTTTAGAATGCGAACCAGAGTTATTCATGAAGTACGGTGCTTTAACACCAGTGATTACAAGTGCGACTAAAGAAATTATCTACTCACAAGCATAGATGTTCTTTGAATAATTAAAATTTTATTAAAAAATATAAATTTTATCTTAAGAAATTAAGATAAGGTTAAAGGTGTGTTTCAAATCGCCCTAAATTTATAATTTGAGCTACTATCTACTGTAAGCGTAAATAATGAGTTAACTAAATTTTATTTATAGAACCCTTAGTAAAATAACTTTGATTAAAGCCCGTATCTTTAAATAAATCTGAAGCATCAGATGCTGTTATATTTTTTTACAATAAATTGACTTGTCAGCTAAAGTCGTAAATGAAAATGACACCGCAGCTAATAAATATAGAGCAGCAATTAAAGTCAAATTGCTGCGAAAAGGTTTTGCTAGTTGAAGATAATGATGTTAATCGAATGCTGCTGAGCGATTGTTTAAAATTTTGTGGATATCAAGTTGAGGGGTTAGCAAAAGGTTCAAAGTTTTTTTCCACAATCAAAACTTTTCGACCAGATTTAATTATATTAGACTTAAAATTGCCAGATATTGACGGCTTCTTGTTGCTAGAAAAAATGCAGAAAAATTGTCACAGTCTCAAAATTCCTGTAATCATAGTTTCGGGGTTAGCTTTTAAGTCAGATTGCGAACGAGCGATAGGTTTAGGTGCTCGTCGCTATTTTGTTAAACCGGTAATTCTTACCGAACTTACTCAAGCCATTGAAAAAGAATTATCCTATCACCATACATAATTTGCTTTTTAATTTTTTATAATTAATCTTACTTATTTTTGCTCGTTGCTTGCTTTCACTTTATTTTTACTATCTTTATTCCGACTTTTGGTTAATTAAATATTTTTCTACACTCTCACTTAAGTTTTGCACAGAAGAGCCGATTATAGAGATTTTTTGCTGAGCTTGTGCTAGTAACAAAATAGCTGATTGTAATTCGTTGAGCGTTTCATTCATCGCATCACGATATTGAGATTCAAAATCTTGCGAATTCATATTTTTTCTCCTTAAATATTGTTCTGAATTAATTAAGACTAAATCTTACTCATTTTTTAAAATTACGTAGATTTAGTTTATACCAATCATAGTCATTTCATTCAGATTGATAAATCCGTTGATTTTCTTAATGTTCAGGGGTTTTAGAAAAATGCGAAATTTTCCTGATTGAAGCTGCGTTCCTCATATACAGCATATTTCATCTTCATGAGGTACACTCTAACGGGCAGGGATGCCCCGCAGTCGCGACAACGGTCGTGTTCCTCCGCGCACGCCGCGCTGCTCTCCGTACTACAAGAGTTTTATAAAATTTTTTGTACCTCATTCACCTGCAAGGTGCTGTAATTTAATTATAAAAGCATAAAAATCGGAATTGTATTATTTTATCTAGAAGGAAAATATCTATGTTAATACTAACTGCGAAACTATTTTGAGGGATGACTAAAGACTTTATCATCAATTAATAAAATATCTGAATAGCTAGTCATTATTACTGATTTCGAAAATAAATATGTCAAAAATAATACTCTAGAAAGCAATCGAAAAGATGCTCAAATGTAAATTCATAATCGTTTGAATCCTATTACTGGGTAAAAAATAAAATCCGCGTACAACAATGATGATTTTACCTAAAATAAAAAACGTGGGTCGAAATAAATTTTGTATAATTACCAGACTTAAGTTGTGACCAAATCGCACGAAGCTTTACCACTGCTGAAAAATCCAGAGCGTCTGGAAAATCGTTTAAAAGAAATTCCTCCCGAACCGGGGGTTTATTTGATGCGGGATGCAACCGACCGTATTGTGTATATCGGTAAATCGCGGAAGTTGCGAACGCGGGTGCGTTCCTATTTTCGAGAATCGCAAAAGCTGAGCGAACGTATCGCAATGATGGTCAAACTGGTTACAGATATCGAATTTATTGTCACCGATACTGAAGCCGAAGCGCTAGCTTTAGAAGCCAATTTAATTAAGCAGCATCAGCCTTACTTCAACGTGCTGCTCAAGGATGATAAAAAGTATCCTTACGTTTGTATTACCTGGTCTGAAGAATATCCCAGAATCTTCATTACCCGCAAACGCAGGCTCAGTAAAGAAAAAGATAAATATTACGGACCTTACACCGATTCTCGGCTGTTAAGAGGAATATTGAGATTGTGTAAGCGAATATTCCCTTTAAGGCAAAGACCGCAACCTTTATTTAAAGATAGACCTTGTTTGAATTATGATTTGGGAAGATGTCCTGGTGTTTGTCAGCAGTTAGTTACACCAGAAGAATATCGCAAAATCGTCCAAAAGGTGGCGATGGTGTTCCAAGGTCGGACTAACGAGTTAATTGGTACGCTAACACAGCAGATGCACCAAGCATCCGAAGAATTAAACTTTGAAACAGCTGCGCGTAGAAGAGACCAAATAACCGGTTTAAAATCTTTAAATGCCGACCAAAAAGTATCTTTACCAGATGATACCGTTTCTCGGGATGCCATAGCTTTAGCAGCAGATGATAAACATGCCTGTATTCAATTATTCCAAATTCGCGCCGGACAATTAGTAGGAAGGTTGGCATTTTTAGCAGACGCGCAAGCAGGATTCGGGGATATTTTACAGCGGGTATTAGAATCACATTATCAAACTGCCGACTCGGTAGAAATTCCCACAGAAATTATCGTTCAACACGATTTACCAGATGCAGAAATTTTGGCAGAAGCATTGAGCCAACGTAAAGGGAAAAAAGTAACTATTGTTAACCCCCAGCGTCAGCTCAAAGCAGAACTAATTGAAATGGTAGAACGAAACGCCAATTACGAACTGCAAAGAATGCAAAAACTTGGCGATCGCAATAATTTAGCTTTACAAGATTTAGCGACCATAGTCGATTTACCAGAATTGCCCCATCGCATCGAAGGTTACGATATTTCCCATATTCAAGGTTCCAACGCAGTAGCTTCGCAAGTTGTGTTTATCGATGGGTTACCAGCAAAACAGCATTATCGTCACTATAAAATTAGAAATCCCGAGATTCAAATAGGTCACTCAGACGACTTTGCTTCCTTAGCTGAAGTAATCGGAAGACGTTTTCGTAAATATATAGAAGACCCAGAATTACAAAGAATAGGCAATCCCGACTTTCCCGACTTGGTAATGATAGACGGTGGAAAAGGACAATTATCTTCCGTGGTTGCTGTCTTACAAGAAAATAATTTATTGGAAGACGTGAGAGTTGTCAGTCTAGCCAAACGAAGGGAAGAAATATTTGTACCCGGAGAATCTATACCATTAAAAACAGAAGCCGAACAACCAGGAGTACAATTACTGCGTCGTTTGCGCGATGAAGCTCACCGCTTTGCAGTCACCTTTCATCGTCAACAGCGTACCGCAAAATTGCGTCGTTCGCGTTTAGATGAAATTCCCGGTTTAGGACATAATCGTCAACAACAACTGCTAGCGCATTTTCGTTCCATAGACTACATCAGGTTGGCGACACCCGCACAGATAGCTGAAGTTTCTGGAATTGGTCAGCGTCTAGCACAGGAAATTTACGATTATTTTCATCCTAATAACGAAGCACATTCAGTTGGAGAAACCGGGAATTCTTGATAAGGAATAGAAACCTTAATTACCCGCATGATGAATATTGTAGAGACGGGGCTTATTGCTACGTTTCCCTATATCTGAAAGAAAACGAACCAGTTAAAGCTGCTGATATGGAATATTAGTACGTTTAATTAATCATGAAAGGTTTATTTTCTCGATAATCTTCGGGAGACGTATTAGCAAAGCGTGCCAGATAGGGCATGATTTTACAACTAACAATGAAAATAATCTTTTTCAAACAACTTTAATCAAACAACTAATTTCAGCAAACTGGGATAACTATAGGAATTATCAGCTTGTAAAGGAAAACCATCATAACTGTTGAATACAAAATCAGCCGTCGCTTCAAGATTATCTTTTAAATGACAATTTTCTCCAAAAGATTCTAGAGCAATACTCCACCATTTATTCCCATTGATTTCAATATCTGTCAGTTCCAAACTACAACCGTTATCTATATCTATATCTGTAGAAACGGCTTTGGGTAATTTTGAAACAACAGTATAAAGCTGACAATAGCGAATTTTGCAGACTTTCACCCATACAGGATTATCGTCAACCTGAGTAAATTGAAAACTTTCCTCACTAGAATCCAAACATCGCCACTTTTTCCATTTTTCAATATTACCTTCTACCGCAGAACCAAATTTTATCGAGCTATTCTCTGGATAGCGCCACTTTACCTCTAATCCTCCCTGACGTAACTTAATTCCTAAATAATCGCAATTTGGTGTGTAAAGATACACATCCTCCCGTTTTTCTGGTAGCTTTGAGTGTGACACAACACAACTGTGTCTAAACCAATATTCAGTATTTTCGGGAATATCACCCGAGTAAAACCAGCGAACTTCATAAGTTGTCAGCATACGTGGGACAATGAAACGAGCGTCTTACCCATAAAGGGAGCATTATTTCCAGCTTAAAGGAACCAGAACAAATGTGGAAACGAATTTCAATTACTTTATTCTTAGCATTTAGCTTGTGCTTTACTAACATCAGTGCAGCAACTGCTGCTGCACTCAATAGCTATACAGACTCAACTGATGGCTATCAATTTTTATATCCTACTGGATGGGTTGAAGTAGACATAAATAACGGTCCTGATGTTGTTTTTCACGATATTATCCAAACAACTGAAAACGTTTCCGTGGTAATTAGTCCGGTTCCATCAGGTCAAACTTTAGCAGAATTAGGTACCCCCACGGAAGTAGGGTACAAGTTGGGAAAAAATGCTCTGGCTCCTGCGGGTTCTAATCGTACAGCAGAACTAGTTAATGCTGAAGAAACACAAGGAGAAGATGGTAAGACTTATTATTTATTAGAATATTTAGTTAAATTTCCTAACAACAGAGAACGTCACAATCTTGCTAGCGTCGCAGTTAGTCGGGGTAAGCTATACACCTTTGATGCTTCAGTACCCCAAAGACGTTGGAATCGCATGAAAAAAATTATTCAAGATTCCGTAGGTTCTTTCCGCGTCGATTAATCAGTTAACAGTTATCAGTTATCAGTGTTAGCGGAGCGTCTCCCGGAGGGACATACAGTTAACTCCTAACCACGAACCACGTTAGCGTAGCGTCTCCCGGAGGGAGATACCATGAACCACGAACTTCTAACTCCTAACTCCTAACTCCTAACTCCTAACTCCCTATCTCATAGAAAACATGGGTACACCAACTTTTGTCCTTGCTTCTGCTTCAACTGCTCGTCGTCGTTTGCTGCAAAATGCTGGAATTCAACCTTTTGTTTGTCCGAGCGATTTTGATGAGTCGCAGATTCAAATTGAAAATCCAGCGGAATTGGTAGAAACTTTGGCTTTACGAAAGGCTGAAACTGTTGCACCTCATTTTCAATCGGCTTTAGTTATGGGTTGCGATTCGGTTTTGGCTATTAATGGTGAAATTTATGGTAAACCCGCGACCCAGGAAGAAGCTCGTCAAAGGTGGCTGATGATGCGGGGTAATTATGGCGAACTTTTTACCGGACATGTTTTTGTTGATAATATGCAAAATCGTAAATTAGTTAAGCATCAGGTGACAAAAGTTTATTTTGCTGCGGTGAGCGATGAAGAAATAGATGCTTATGTTGCGACTGAAGAACCATTAAAATGTGCTGGTGCTTTTGCATTGGAAGGAAAGGGTTCGGTTTTCGTTGAAAAAATTGAAGGTTGTCACAGTAATGTGATTGGTTTGAGTATGCCTTTATTGCGGGTCATGTTGATGGAGATGGGGTATTCTATAGCTGATTTTTGGTGATGCTGATAGTAGTCCCGAAATTTGTTGTTCTTTAGTACAGTGTCAGAATCAAAGTTATTCTTCGGTGAGATTTAATCAAACGTTTGAATACCATCTACATGAAAGGTACGACTTAATATCTGCTGATTAATTTGGCGATAACTAAAATTTGAGCAAAATGATGAGATAATTTTTTATGCAGGAATAAAATTTAAATATAAAAAAACTATAGCGCTATGGCTTTGAGTGAAGCAATTATAGTAGGTACGAGAGAAGCTTCAAGATTGTTAAGTATTTGTACTCAACGAGTAAGATGCTTACTTAAGGAAGGAAGAATTGTTGGAGCAGAAAAAGTTGGCAGATTTTGGCAGATTCCTTTATTTAACGGAATTCCTAAAATAAACAAAGGAAGTAGAGGTCCCAAAAGTACTTGGAGAAAGCGGGCTTCAAAAACCTTGACTCATATCACCGTTAATCAACATGTGATTAGGAGCAACAAGAAAAACAAAGAAAACGAGCCTGTTGTCAGAGTTCAGCAGGGAAGCCGGACTGGTTATTGTCACGAGGTAGAAATCACTGGGAAATGTCGAATTATATATAGTCCAAATAATCCACTAGGTTGCGGTGCTAGAGTTTGGATTGAAGTTGAGCCGGATATAACTATAAAACCTTTTATTTATGCTGACATGAGCCAAGTTGTTGAGAAGCAAATTATTGCTGTAGCTTGAGAAAAATTAAATAATTCCTATTTGCGTCTCGTATAATCGAGTCGTAATCGCTTTTACTGTTTTGTTGTCGGGAATTTGACAAAAATCAATCTTTCTTGAACAGGTTTCAATATTAATTTATTACTATAAATATTTTTTAATGCGATTAATCTGAATAAAAGGTTAGTTCCACCATGCATTTCAAGATTTTATTTATTTTATGCTTGAAAGAGGATGTTTTTGGGATAAATTGGCATAAATAAATAATTACAATATTTTTCAACAGACTATACACGAGTAGTAAAAAAAGTTAATTTGGAAAATTAGGATTTATCATTTTTAGTAATTAATGCTTCCTATTATTTCTACAATTCCTTTGCGTCAAATGGCTTCTGGTGATGTTTTATCGCTGCAAGTTTACAAATTTATTGGTCAAAATCCTGGTAAAAAAGTTTATATTCAATCGAACCTTCACGGTGCAGAAATTGTTGGCAATGCTGTGATTCACCAGCTAATTGAATTTTTATCAACTTTGGATAATACAGATTTAATTGGAGAAATTTGGCTGCTTCCGGTTTGTAATCCAATGGGAACTAATCAGCGCTCTCATAATTTTTCCTCTGGTAGACATTGTGCTTATGAAGCGAAAGATTGGAATCGGATTTTTTGGGATTATGAGAAGGATATATCTCAAAGCAATCAAAGTAAGGAGAATCAATTATTAGTATTTGCGAAATCTCAGATTGATTTAGAGATAGAAGAGATTAAAATAAATTTTTTAAACGCAATTAAACAACAGTTTCTCAAGGTTTCAGATACAGTTAATTCCAATATTGGCATACCTTACACCGAAAAATTTCGCTACAAATTACAATCTTTAAGTTTAGATGCAGACTATCTGATTGATATTCATAGTTCAACAAATCAAGGTTTGAATTATCTATACTATTTCAATAATCGAGAAGAAAGTGCTAAATATTTCTTGCTTGATTTTGGGATTTTATTAGATGAATATGACGGGGATGCTTTTGATGAGGCTTTTATTAAACCTTGGTTAGCGTTAGAAAAATGTTTTGAGCAGTTGGGTAGAGCGATAAAATTTGACGTTGAAGCTTGGACGCTGGAACTTGGTCGAGGGATGGAAATGATTCCCGATTCAGTTAATAAAGGAGTTGAAGGAATAAAAAATTATCTGAAACAGAAAGGTTTATTATCTCAAGATATTAAATTAGATAATATTCCACAATTAAATAGCGAAATGAATTTTAAAACTAAAAGTCAAGCAACAAAATATTATGCAATCGTTGGTGGAATGATTCAATCAAGAGTTTCACTTGGAGCGGAAGTAAGAGGAGGAGAAAAACTTTATCAAATTCTGAGTTTTAATAAACAAGGTGAATTACCGACTACAGTAGATATTTTTGCCCATCAAGATGGATTAGTTTACGATGTTTCAACTAATCAATCGGTGAATGAAGGTGAACTTGTATTGGGAATTATTTGAAATTAGGGGATTGGGGGATTGGGGATTGCGGATAGTGATACTAAGTAAATTATTATTTTTTTCAAATATCTTCTAAACTTTATGAATATCTAGAACCATATTGATAAGCATATACTGAAAACGTATTGGCAATTTTTTTCGATGTTTTCGTGATAATTCTGTAAAGCCGAGATTCCAATAGAAATTTTTAGTTCCGGGAGCGGCTTGTACATACAAAGGCGTGGTTAATTCTTGAGTAATTTCGTTTATCAGAGCAGAACCCACTCCCATTCGTTGAAATACAGGTTTAACCCAGATAATTTCGAGAATCGAATATTGCTCTTTACAACGTACATTTACAGAGCCTATTATTTCTCCTTTATATTTTGCAACCCACACTCTTTCCTCTTTATGAGCCAAAAATATCCCGTGCAGAAGACCAAAATGGTAGATTACAATCCAGATTCCACCTAATATGACAGGAGAAAAAAATAATATTGCATAAATACCTTTTATCCCTGTAATTAACGTACCGATTAAAACTCCTAAAATTGGGACAAATATATACACGCAACCTAAAATAATATTTTTTCTTGCTAATAAATTCCTATCTTCAATAGATAGTCTACCGATGAAAATATTAGATAGTAGTAATTTCTTTTTAGGCATATTTCAAAAATAAATCAGCTATCCCCAACCTCCTCGATAAAAAAATCCCTTCCCCAAAATCGTCTAAACTCAAAATATCCGCTACCCACAAGTATCCCCATGTCTCGCTGGTTTAACACTGCTGGCCCTTGTAAAGCAGAAAAACACTACATGCTACCACCCACAAGTCGGCTACCTGACTTGTCTATATTAATCGAACAAGAAAGTTATTTCGTCGTTCACGCACCGCGACAAACTGGTAAAACTACAGCAATGTTAGCCCTAGCACAACAGCTAACTGAAAGCGGACGTTATGCAGCAGTGATGGTATCGGCTGAAGTGGGAAGCGCTTTTAACAATGACCCTAGTGCATCAGAATTAGCAATTTTGGGTGCTTGGCGAAATACAATTGAAAATTACCTACCTCCAGAACTACATCCCACAACTTGGGTTTATGATATTCCTGGACAGAGAATTAATGAAAATTTAAGAGCTTGGTCGCGAGCAATCAAGCGTCCGTTAGTAATATTTATTGATGAAATAGATTCTTTGCAAAATGAAACTTTAATTTCTGTTTTACGCCAATTACGAGATGGTTTTCCCAATCGTCCAAAAAATTTTCCCTCATCAGTGGGTTTAATCGGTTTAAGAGATGTACGGGATTATAAAGTTGCATCAGGTGGGAGTCAAAGATTAAACACAGCTAGTCCTTTTAATATCAAAGTCAGTTCGATTACTCTAAGAAATTTCAACGCTTCAGAAGTAGAAGAATTATATCAACAGCATACTGATGATACGGGACAAATTTTTACACCCGAAGCCACCGCAACAGCCTTTGATTTAACTCAGGGACAACCTTGGTTGGTAAATGCTTTGGCTAAGGAAGTTGTGGAAAAAATGGTTAAAGATAGAAATATTGCGATTACCAAAGAACATATTTTACAAGCTAAGGAAATATTAATTGCTTGTCGAGATACTCACCTTGATAGTTTAGCCGAACGTTTACGGGAACCGAGGATAAAAGTAATTATCGAACCAATTTTGGCTGGTTTGGAATTAGGAGATATACCCAATGACGATATTCAATTTGTAATTGATTTGGGTTTATGTAAAATGCATCCCCAAGGTGGATTAACAATTGCAAATCCAATTTATCGAGAGGTCTTACCCAGGGTTTTAACGGTAACACCAATGGCTTCTCTGCCAATGATTGCACCAACTTGGTTAACTCCAGAAGGAGAATTAAATAAAGATGCTTTATTAGAAGCTTTTATTAAATTCTGGAGACAGCATGGAGAACCTTTATTAGGTAGTACTGGATATCATGAGATTGCACCACACTTAGTATTAATGGCTTTTTTACATCGCGTGGTTAATGGTGGTGGAACTTTAGAGCGCGAATATGCTATCGGTAGTGACAGGATGGATTTGTGTTTAAGGTATGGTTTTACTACTCTTGGTATTGAATTAAAAGTATGGCGTGAGAAAAAGCGCGACCCGCAAGCACAAGGAATTGAACAGTTAGAATCCTATTTAGCTCGCTTGGGATTATCGAGCGGTTGGTTACTTATATTTGACCGACGAAAAAATGCATTACCAATTGAAGAGCGTTTATCAACAGAAGTTGTTGTGACAGAAAATCAACGTTCTATTACTGTGATTCGAGCTTAGATATTAAATTAAAGGGATTTCCTTTTGCTCCACTATATTGTTAACTTGAGATTTATACGCTATTTAGCAGCAACAAATTCATCTACCGTTAACCCAGCAGTGCGAATTAAACTCCGCAAAGTTCCCTTTGCAACTTCACGATGTTCGGGAACCGAAAGCGTTGCGGGTTCCTCATCTTTTGTCATAATAATGTGGCTACCCGTCTGCTGTACAACCTCCCAACCTAATGATGCAAAGACGCTTACAACTTCACGTCCACTAATTACGGGTAAAGCAGAACCCATTATGCTATAACCGTTACAAAACCTCAATCTGGTGTGTTTCTACTGTAAGTGGCATTCCACGTTCTGCTCGAACCTGTAAACAAGCTGAGATAGCATCTTTGATATTTTCAAGGGCTTGTTGTTTCGTTTCACCTTGACTTACACATCCTGGAATACTAGGACATTCTACAATCCACACCCCATCTTCATCCCGGTCAAGGGTTACGTTAAATCTCACAATATGTCTCCTTAACAAAAAGTGTTACTCTGACCATTTTACTTTGCTGTCGTTAAGCAGTCGGAAAAGTACATTACCAATTGAAGAGCGTTTATCAATTCAAGTTACCAGTACTAATAATCAAATTTAATTACTGTAATAAGAGCATGAATAAATTTAAAATATCCTTCACCCAGAAATTGTGGGTCATCAATTGAGCTAAGATTAAAATAAAAGGATTAATTATCAAAACTACTGTATTCATCGGTTTATAACTAAGTAGTTCATAACTTATCAACTTCTAAGAGATTACAAATAGCAATTTTTATACTTACTAATTTTGCTGTCTAATAATTTGTCTTTCATTCCCAAACGAAAATCAAATCATTGATAACTGATAATTTTTCTAAGTGAATAGTATTCAAGATAATAACTTTTCTGTTCCGGGAGAAGTTTTAATTCCCCAAGCTCCCCCTGGTTTTAAATCGGGTTTTATCGGTATTATCGGTCGTCCGAATGTCGGTAAATCTACTTTGATGAATCAATTAGTCGGTCAAAAAATCGCGATTACTTCACCAGTTGCTCAAACTACGCGGAACCGATTGCGCGGTATTTTATCTACGGAAGAAGCACAGTTGATTTTTGTAGATACACCGGGAATTCACAAACCCCATCATCAATTAGGGGAAGTTTTGGTAAGAAATGCCAAAATCGCTATCGAATCTGTTGATGTTTTATTGTTTGTAGTTGATGGAAGTACGGTTTGCGGTGGTGGAGATAAATATATTGCTTCTTTACTCGAACGGACCACTACACCGATAATTTTAGGTATTAATAAAGTTGATAGTCAGCCTGAAGATTCCCAGGTGATAGATGAAAGCTATTTTGAATTAGCTCAATCTGGGGAATGGAAAACAGCAAAGTTCTCTGCTAAAACCGGTGATGGATTACCCCAAGTACAAAATTTATTAGTCGAAAATTTAGAATCAGGACCGCTATATTATCCACCCGATTTAGTCACCGACCAACCCGAACGCTTTATTATGGGTGAGTTAATTCGAGAGCAGATTTTACTATTAACTCGTGAAGAAGTTCCCCATTCAGTAGCAGTCAGCATTGATTTAGTCGAAGAAACACCAAAATTAACCCGCGTACTCGCGACAATCAACGTCGAACGCGATTCCCAAAAAGGTATTTTAATTGGGAAAGGTGGAGGAATGCTCAAATCTATTGGTAGTGCTGCGAGAGAGCAAATTCAAAAATTAATTGCGGGTAAGGTTTATTTAGAATTATTTGTCAGAGTACAAGCAAAATGGCGACATTCTAGAATCAGGTTGGCTGAGTTGGGATATCGGGTTGAGGAGTAATGAGTAATGAGTAAGAAGTAAGAAGTAAGAAGTAATGAGTTAGAAATTTCTTCGGTCTTCTTATCCTTGTCTCCCTATCACCCATTACCAATTACCAATCCCCAATCCCCAATCCCCAATCCCCAATTCCCGATATTCCTAATGAACCATTGTCGGTGTCTCTTCTTCCACAATTGGACTACGTAAGTCTTCGACTAAGGCTTGAATTTCTGGTGGTGGTGGTGGTGTTAAACGCGAAACTATTAGAGTCACGATTAAGTTAATTACCATACCTAATGTTCCAATTCCTTCCGCAGAAACACCGAAAAACCATGTGGGCATTCCGGCAAATTTTACGCCGATAATATAAATTGAAGTGAAAATTAATCCGGTTAACATTCCGGCTATCGCACCTTCTTTATTAGTGCGTTTATCAAATATTCCTAAAAATATCGCGGGGAAGAAACTAGCTGCTGCTAAACCGAAAGCAAATGCTACTACCTGCGCTACAAATCCCGGTGGATTTACTCCAAAATATCCCGCTACTACTACAGCAAAACCTACCATGATTCTGCCAACGAATACCCGCTTACTCTCCGATGCATGAGGGTTAACCATTCGGTAGTAGACATCGTGAGCGATGGAACTTGAAATTACCAGCAGCAAGCCAGATGCTGTAGATAAAGCTGCTGCTAGACCTCCTGCGGCTACCAAAGCAATTACCCAAGGTGCAAGTTTCGCGACTTCTGGGGTGGAAAGTACGATGATATCTCTATCAATTGTGATTTCGCTGGTTGCTTCTTCGGGGGTTAATTGATATCTCCCATCCCCGTTTTTATCGTCAAAGCCTAATAATCCCGTACTTTCCCATTTTTTAGCCCAGTCTAACTGCTGTACTTCTGTAACGGTCTTATCGTGCAGTGAATCAATTAAGTTGTAGCGAGCAAACATTGAAAGAGCCGGAGCGGTGGTATAAAGTATGGCAATTAATAGTAATGCCCAACCGGCAGAATAACGAGCAGCCCGAACGTTAGGAACCGTATAGAATCTAACGATTACGTGGGGTAAACCGGCGGTACCGACCATCAAAGCGATGGTAATAAATAGTACGTCTAACATTGATTTGTTGACGAATGGCTTGGTATATTCCTGAAAACCTAAGTCAACTTGAAGTCCGTTGAGTTTATCGGCTATATCGCTGAAGGTAAATGCAAATTGAGGAATTGGATTTCCCGTGAGTATCAGCGCAATTGCAACTGCTGGAATCAGGTAAGCAACGATTAAAACGCAGTATTGAGCTACTTGAGTCCAGGTAATTCCTTTCATTCCTCCCAATACCGCAAAAAAACCGACGATTACCATACCAATAAAAACACCCGTATTGATATCGACTTGCAAGAAACGGCTGAAAACAATACCAACACCGCGCATTTGTCCGGCGACGTAGGTTAATGAAACGAAGATGGCGGCTATCACAGCGACTAATCTAGCAAATTGCGAATAATAGCGATCGCCAACAAAATCGGGGACGGTGTACTTGCCAAATTTTCTCAAGTATGGTGCTAGCAGTAAAGCTAAAAGTACATAACCTCCAGTCCATCCCATCAAATAAATTGAGCCATCGTAACCTAAAAAAGAAATTAACCCAGCCATCGAAATAAACGAAGCTGCCGACATCCAATCAGCAGCAGTAGCTGCACCGTTTGCAAGCGCGGGTACACCTTGTCCGGCAACAAAAAAGCCTTTACTATCTTTAACCCGAGACTGCCAACCAATATAAACGTAAATTAAAAACGAAGCACCAACAAATAAAATAGTCCAAATTTCAACCGACACAGTTTTACCCCTACCTTCTAATATTATGTTTGCGGTCTAGTTTATCCATCTGCACGGCGTAAATAAAAATTAACGCTACGAATACCAGAACTGAACCCTGTTGTGCCATCCAGAAGCCGAAGGGTACCCCGAAAAAGCGGATTGTATTTAAAGGTTCAACTAGCAGAATACTAAAGACTAAAGAGACTATTGCCCAAACAATTAAAAGATTGCGAATTAAAGCTACATTTTTTCGCCAATAAGCGCGGTAGTTTTCGTTATTCATTTTTTATCGCTATAAATGCATGAAAAATAATAACAGCATTTAGGGTCTTTCCCGTAAGTATGCAGCGATACCAACAATATTTTTAATGATTGGTAAAGGTTTAGCAAAGCATTCCGCTATTATTATTCGGTTTAATGTAGCGCTACAGTTTCGGTCAGAGGTTAAAGGTTTAAGAATTTAGGTTTGAGCTTTGATTTGTGTCCTCATCGGCGTTACGTAATGCTATATCAGAACCAATTAGGGTTTGCTGAAAACTTTTTTTGCTATCCAAGTGCATGATATAACGATTAGCTTGCTTGAAAACCTTGCACTTCTCGATAGATAAATAAAAACAGTATTTCTCCTTGTTCCCTGTTCTGTGTTCTGTGTTCCAACAATCTTATG
>JBCBHT010000160.1:0-17062 GCA_038525335.1 Cyanobacteria bacterium J06621_15
TAGATAAAACAAAAAAAGAAGAAGAAGTCAGTTGTAATTTAAAATTTCCAGAAGGTTTAAAACCTGGAGATTACATTTTTCAAGTAGCTGCTGTTCAAAAGAACCCTAGCGGTAAAAAATCAGAAGTCAAAAAAACTCCAATCATTAAGGTTTTACCAGTTTCCCCTCCTCCTAATCCCCAAATTATCAATTTATCTCCCAGCACAACTTCTTACCAAGAAGCAAGTTTAAACGAATCTCAAGCCCAAACATTACCTTCTCAAATTCGTTTAAATTGGGGAATTGCGAATGCTCAGAAAATAAAAGATTTAAAAGTTGTTGGATTAGATTCGGAAGGTAATCTATCTTGGCAAAAACGCTATTCTATAGAGGATTTAAATAAACTTAATCTATGTACTGTTGGAGAAAATATCAGTTGTAATGATGTTCCTACTAATATTACTAAAGCTGGAGTTTATAAATTCGATTTAATCGTAAGTTATGAGGATAAAAAAAATCGCAATGAAATAGTTAAAAGTACTCCAAATATCAAAATTCAACCTGCTCCAAAAGTATCTCCAGAACCGATTGAAATTCTTTCCTTCCAAATAGATGGAGAAGATGTTACTAAAAATCCCAAACGAATTATTAAAGTTCACCGTGAAATAAAACCTAAAGACATTACCTTGTCGTGGAAAGTTAAAGGAGATGATGTAGAAGTCCAGCTACTTCCTTCACCGGGTTTAGTTCCAAAAGAAAGTAGTTTACGCTATTCTCCTTCACTATTAACTGGTAGTGAAACTATTACTTTAAAAGCGAAAAATAAAAAGACTGGTGAGGAAAAAATTCAAACCCTTGTAATCCAAACTGTTGATATAACTCCTCGGGTACAAACTCAAGCTACACCCGGTAACTCATCCCAACAAGGTTTTCCGGATATTTCTAATCCTGGAAATTCTGGAAATAATAATCAAACTCAGCCACAACTATCTGACCCAAATCAACTTCCACCAATTGAATTACCACCGCAACCCGATTCTAGCAGTAGAGACTAATGGATAACTGGCAAAGCCTTAATTACCAATATCTGATAAACGCGATCGCAATTGTCGGTGAGTCGCTTTATCATCGTGCTGTGGAGATGCAAAATCAGACGGTAGAAGAATTATTGGATGTACAGCAGAATCTTCGAGATAAGGAACAGTTTGGGGAAATTAGCATCTCCACACCTTCCAACTTAGAAAATATCTGCACTATTTTTAATCTCTGTGATTTTGAGCGAGATTTGCTGTTACTGTGTTCTGGAATGGAATTAAATCCCGGTTGGACATCTTGGTGTGCAGCTGCTCAAGATAATCCGAAACTTGATTATCCCACTTTTAATTTAGCTCTTTCTATTTTAAAAAATCCTAATTGGAATGCGCTTACTCCTGCTGCTCCTTTACGTAGTTGGGGTTTGATAGAAATTGGTAATTCCAATATTCTTACCATCGCTCCTCTCCGAATCAACGAACGAATTTTACACTATCTTATGGGTGTTTCTCATTTAGATGAGGAGTTAATTGAGATGGTAGAAGTTGTAAAAAAGGTTGATTTCTTAGTGGATTCTCATCAACTCTTAGCCGAGCAAATCAGCAAAATATGGTTTCATAACCATAAAAATCAAACTTTACCTACAGTACAACTATGTGGAGGTGAGATTACCAGTAAGAAAAATATTGCAGCAGTAGCTAGTAGTCAACTTGGCTTAAATTTACATAGCATCAATGCAAGTAATATTCCTTCAAGCACAGATGATATTCATCAATTAATACGCTTATGGAGAAGAGAATATTTATTAAATAAATCCGCGCTTTTTCTAGAATGTAATACATCAAATAGCGATACAAATAAAGAAAATGCTATCAATTTATTGATTGAAAAAATCACCAGTCCTCTAATTATTTCTACTGAGGAAAGAAGAGTCATTTTGCATCGCAGCACAGTCACTTTTGATGTTGATAAACCTACAGCAAAAGAACAGCGAAATATTTGGAATCAATCGCTAAACAACAATTCATTTCATCTCAATGGGTTTGTAGATACTTTAGTTTCCCAGTTTAACCTTAGTAGGAATGCCATCGAAGCTGTCAGTCATAGCGCTATCGGATATGAAACAGATACCAGTACTTTAGAAAATCAATTATGGAATATCTGTCGGACTCAAGCTCGTCCCCAATTAGACGATTTAGCTCAACGTATTCCACCAGCAAACAGTTGGAATGACTTGGTTTTACCCTTAACTCAGCGTCAAACTCTCCAAGAAATAGTCTCTCATGTGCGTCAAAGAGCCAAAGTTTATGAAAATTGGGGATTTAATACCAAAGGTAATAGCGGACTCGGAGTTACTGCACTATTTGCAGGTACTAGCGGTACGGGAAAAACTATGGCTGCATCGGTATTAGCGAGTGAATTGAATTTGGATTTATATCGGATTGATTTAAGTTCGGTAGTGAGCAAATATATTGGGGAAACAGAGAAAAATTTAAGACGAGTATTTGATGCAGCAGAAGCTGGTGGAGTTATTCTTTTATTTGATGAAGCAGATGCTTTGTTTGGCAAGCGTAGCGATGTTAAAGATAGTCGCGACCGTTATGCAAATATGGAGGTAAGTTATCTATTACAACGGATGGAAGCATATCGTGGTTTAGCTATTCTCACCACTAATTTAAAAGACTCTATCGATACAGCCTTTATGCGTCGGATTCGATTTATAGTTAAATTTCCCTTTCCCGATGCAAATCAGCGTGCAGAAATTTGGCAACGAATTTTTCCTCAAGATACACCATCAGAGGGATTAAATATCAAAAAATTGGCAAAACTAAATGTAGCTGGAGGTAACATCCGTAATATAGCCTTAAATGCAGCCTTTTTAGCAGCAGACGAAGAACAGCCCGTAACGATGAAACATCTTTTACAAGCTGCTGAAAGTGAATATATCAAACTAGAAAGGACTTTGACTGATGCAGAGAAGTTAGGATGGGTTTAACTTGCTTTTCCCGATAATTACTGCTGGACTATCGTATTCCTGATTCTCACCCACACTCAATAAACTTTCTGCACCATCTATCTGTACCCGTGCTAAATACTTTCCCCGTTTTACGTCACGAACTGTAAACACTAGATAATTCGTATCCTGACTGCGAGAGTTGGCTGAAAAGATATATGCTGCTGGACTAAAAATGGAGCGTTCATTTAAAAACAACAATACTTTCTGTCCTTTACCAACCACCAAATCAACCCTTACTTTTACCAGTGCTGAATAAAATCCATTTTCGCTATCCTCTATTTTTTCGACTTCTACTACTTTTTCAACTTTTGGACACAATACAAACGGTATGGTATTGGAACTAATTATCCTAGTTGGTTCTGATGGAAATCGTTTTGGTACGAGGGTATAAATTATCTGTAAGCTTTGTATACCGGTTCGTAGCAAGTTTCTTTCTTCCTTCGATAAAGATGCTAAGTTTAGAGAAATTTCACCGTCAGTTACTTTTTGGGGGGTTATTTTAGCTTCTCCAATTTTTATCTCTGGTTTACTTCGATAAAATGGCTGACTTCTTGCTTTATCTCTAATTCCTTTTTCTGAACTTTTTAACTGCTCTTCTAATTCTCCAAGCTTTTCATCGCTCAATTCAGAATTTAAATTTTGACCGCGAATTACAATACTGCTGTCGGCTTCAAAATTACCATCTGGTAAATTTCTGTTATTAGAATTATCTTCTAAAATTAGTTGAGATATTATTGGTTGATTTGGTTGAGAATAAAATTCTCTTGCTCTTATAGGTAACAATCTCTTACCGCTCTTAGCACCTTCAATTAATACCGCACTACCTTGCCAAGCAAAAGATAAAATATATGGAGTTTGGAAAAACACCGACCAAATTTTTGAAAGTTCTTCTGTATTCATCTTAGTAGGAGTAATAGATACCCGTTCTACTTGTTCTGCTAAGTTAGAATCTCTTAAATAACTACTGTATCTAGAACTATTTATAGTCTCTTGAATCATTTCTGGAGTTAATATTGGTTGGTCAACTAATGTTCTTAAAGTGCTTCCTAAAAGACGCTGCGGTTCTAACTCCGAGTCATTCCCGTAAAAAGTCATTAAATAATATAAATTCAACCCGGCTTGGGCTTGTTTAATCAATTCTCCTTTGGGACGACGGGTTCTTAAATCTGAATTTCTCCAAGCTGGATTTGGTGTAGCTTGATACATATAAATATTTACTCTTGGCTGTGCTGTTCCACCATCTTGATTATCCGGTCTAGCTGTAGTTACTACTGTACCGTCAATATCTTCCTGTACGGCTGCTTGTACGATTCTTTGAATAGTTGCCGTGACGGTGGCGATCGCCAAATGATTACTCATATTTTTTTATACTTAAATATCTGGTGTTGAACTTAAATAAATACTATGACCTTTGATACTGAAAATATTGTCTAACAAAAATTAATACCCATCATTAAACTAAAACAAATCTTTTTATTGCTATCTAACGAATTAGTAGTATTAAAATTTGTATAACTAAATCTTAATCATATAGCCTGTACTATATCGGAGTAATAATATTATAAATACTTATAGCAAAACCTAAATAAACAATTAAAGTACAAGCATATCTAACTAAAGATATAGTCAAATCTATTGACAAACAAAAATCTATTCATGGAATGAATCTTTAAGAATACTTGCGTGCAGCAATCATTTCGTTTTAACAGATATTAAAGTAATACTATACTTTCGATTAATATGATTTTCATATACATATATTTCGGCAATATATTACAAGCCTTGAACTAATGACTTATATGAGGATTCAGCTAAAAAAACAGATAATTTTTACAAAAATTCATGTATCAAATATTAGACTTTAGTGGTATAGTTGAATGATAAAAATATGAAAGATTTTGCTACCGCGTAACTAGAGTAAAATCTTTGCTCATCTAAAATTTTCTGATTTTTTACAGATTACGAATTAATTACCAAACAAAGGAATATTGAGAATATGCCCAGATTAGATTATTTTGCCCCTGGCGTATATATGGAGGAGGTCGATAGGGGTAGTCGTCCAATAGAAGGAGTGCAAACCAATGTTGCTGGTTTTATTGGTTTTACCGAAGCAGTCAGAAGTGGAGCCGAAGTAGGTAAACCCATGCTGGTGACAAGTTGGAGCCAGTATATGGAATACTTCGGAAAAGAAGCTTCCGACGGCTTTACGGACTTTGGAGCCTATTTACCATTTGCTGTAAACGGATGGTTCTTGAATGGTGGTGGTCGTTGTTGGATAGTAAGTATCGGTACAGAAATCCCTAAACCAAGACCCAAAGATGGAGAACAACAGCAGCACCCAGACCCAAAAGCAAATGCAATTGCAATTACAACAAAGAATAAAAAAAAGTCTTTGCAATTTTCCCTCAAACCGGAAGAGATAGAAAATGGTTCGGTTAAGGTAGAGATTCGTCCCAGTCAACCGTTAGCAGTACCAGAAGATACTGACGAACCCGCACCAATTCCAGCCGAGTTTTTCAGTATTGTTGTCAGTCGTGATGGAGAGGAACTAGAAAGACATGACAATTTAACAATGGACTCCCAGGTTCAATCACAAGTTGGACAGTATGTAGCAACAAAAATCCAAGATTCTCAATATCTTGAAATTGAAGTCGAACAGCTTACGGGACTTCCTCTTACCCGTCGTCCAGCAGATGGTTTATATGAAGTTAGTCCCCCACCAATTTTGCCTTACAGGGAAAATTTACGGAAACACGTACATGGAAACAGAGATAAAGGAACTGGTATTCAGGGACTCTATGAAATCGACGAAATTACTATGATTGCTTGTCCCGACCTCATGAAAGTTTATGAGGAAGGCATATTAGACGATGAGCAGTTGCACGGGATTATGGGTTTAATGGTAGACCTATGCGAAAATAACGCTCCCAACCCGCCCAACCGCATGGTAGTTTTAGACACACCACCACCCAAAATTGATACCAGAAGACCTGGTAACGAACATAAAAAGCCTATCAAAAAGCCCCAACAGGTTCATGAATGGTTGAGTGAGTTTAATCGTCGTTCTATGTTTGCGGCTCTTTATTATCCTTGGGTAAAAGTAGCCAATCCTAAAAATGAAGGTAGACCAATCATAGTTCCTCCATGCGGTCATATGTTGGGAGTTTGGTCGCGTACAGACGAGACTCGGGGGGTTTATAAAGCACCAGCCAACGAAACACCAAGAGGGATAATTGGTTTAGATTACGATTGCAACTTCCGCGAACAGGAACTACTCAACCCCCAAGGAATTAACTGTATTCGCACCTTCCCCAATCGAGGAATAAAAATCTGGGGTGCCCGTACTTTGGCAGAACCGGATAAAACAGAGTGGCGTTATATTAACGTTAGAAGATTAATTAGTTACATAGAAAAATCTATTGAACTAGGTACTCAGTGGGTTGTATTTGAACCTAACGACCAAGACTTATGGGCAAGAGTAAAACGCACTGTGAGTAACTTCTTAGAACGTCTTTGGCGAGAAGGTGCGTTATTTGGAAGCACCCCCGACGAAGCTTTTTATGTTAAATGCGACGAGACAATTAATACCGAAGAAACAATGATACTCGGTCGTTTATACGTAGAAGTCGGAATTCGTCCGGTACGTCCTGCTGAATTTGTTGTCTTCCGTATCAGTCAGTGGAGTCCGGGTACGGAATAGGGAAGTAAGGGGAGTAAGAGAAACTCAAGTCACATTTTGTAAATTACTAAGGAGTTAAATTATGACTGCTGCACAATCAGAAGAATTATTGGTTGCTTGTAGGTTTTACTTTGAAGCTGACGGACTCACAGAAAAGCAGGTTTTAGAAGTAGGAGGTTTAAGTTCGGAAACTCCTGCTGCTGGTGGTGATAAAGTTTTAGGTTCTAGCAAAAATGCAATGAACCTACGTCAAGCAGCTCCCACTCGTGCTAAATTTACACCTGTAACTGTAAAAGTTGTTGCAACCACAAATACAGACTTGTACAAGTGGTATGAAGACTGTAATAAAAATAGTGGTGGTAAATCAAGCTGGTCTAGCAGTCGTAAAGCTGCATCCATAACTGTTTACGACCAAGGTGGGGATGCAAAAGCACGTTGGGAAATGATAAACGCTTATCCAACAAAGTATGAAGGACCGAAATTAGAAGCAGGTTCTAACGAAGTCGCTAACGAGACTATCACCCTAGTTCATGAGGGTGTTAAGCGGGTTCAATAGCAATAGATATAGGGAGATGGGATGATTTTCTGATTCTCCCTATTCTCTTCTATTTCTTATCTTCTACTCTTTAGCTTTTAGACAATAAAATGCCAAATGCAATAAATAACTTTCCAGAGATACTAACAAACAGTCGATTTTATATCGAATTAAGCCTAGATGGTAGTGAAAATCCAGTAGACGCATACTTTACCGAATGTAAAGGATTTAAACATACTCAAGAAGTGATTGAAGTATGTGAAGTGACTCCTCAACGCTGGGGTAAAGCGAAACACGGTCAAGTTGTTCGGACAAAAGTCCCTGGAAATATCAAAACCAATAACATTACCCTGCGTCGGGGAATGACTCAATCTCAAACCATATGGAAGTGGTTTAATGCTGTACAGACTGGAAACTGGGGAGAACAACGTCGAAATGGCTCTTTTAGCATTTACAACCAAGAAGGAAAAGTAAAAGCTAAATTTGATTTTTTTAATGCTTGGCCAACTAATTATATAGCTTCCGATTTAGATGCTAGTAGCACGGATTTAGCCATTGAAGAAATAGAAATGGTCGTAGAAATGTTCACTCGTAAACTGTAGGTGTATATGTTACAGACAGAATTTGAATTTATCTTACCAAAAGGTTACTTAGATGGAGACGGTAACTTGCATCGTATTGGTGTGATGCGTTTAGCAAAAACAGTAGATGAGATTAATCCTTTACGAGACCCTCGCGTCAAGTCGAATCCAGCCTATGCTACGGTAATTATTCTTGCACGTGTTATTACCAAATTGGGAGCATTAGAAGAGATAAATCCTGCGGTAATTGAGGGTATGTTTGCTTGTGATTTGAATTATTTACACAAGTTTTATCGTCAGATAAATGAAGTAGAAGATGATTTGGAAGAAGATGTAAATAATACAAAAGAGATAAATCAATTAGAAGCACAAGAAGATAGAGATTTAGTTGTTAGTCAAAGTTGAATAGTCAAAAATCAAATTATCTTGAAATATTGAAGTTACTATTCAACAAAATCATTCATGTATTCAGCATTGGAGAAGGAATATGACTATTAGGGAATTATGGATTTCTCTTAATCGTGTTACAAGAGATGTTAGTAGCTGGGTTTATAGTCCTTTCCCAAAACTTTTTAGAATTGGTCAAAATGGAATAGATAAAGTATTTGATATTAACTTTTTATCAAAAAATAATCATGATAACTCCCATGATTCAAGTAATATTAATTCAAATAATACGGAAGAAACGCAAATTTTAGAAACTTCTTCAAGTTCTAATAGACCAGAAACTAGGAATAATTATAATCATATAAATAATGGCAACTTAATCGCCAGCGGGGTAAATGGAAATTCCCGTAAATACTCTAGTTCGTTTTACAGTAGTCATTTTCTACAAGAACATAAGGAAGATTTGACCCCTTTACATCCCAAAGAGAATCTTCCAGGTAGATTAAAGTATGTAGTTGAAGAATTAACAAAAGAAGGAAACAAAAAAGCTAAATGTAGATATTATGAATACACGGGTAGAATTGAAGAGAGTAAGCAATTAGTTAAAATTAAAGAATATGTTTTTATTAATAGCTTGCTACAAAAAAATCAATCGGAATTTATTGAAAGAGCGAATATAAAACTAAAACTTCAAGCAGATTTTCGGCTTATCACTCCCTCGGACACCTTTCGCGTTAAAAATAAAAATCGTTGCTACATAATTACTCAACTTAATAAGAACTATATTACCCTTAGAGAATATTTAAATAGAAAAGGTAGCATGTCTGATAGGGAAGTAAATAATCTTCTCGAACAAGTTTTACAAAGCTTACATTGTTTGCATAGTCAAAATATAATGTTGGGTAATCAAATAGAAAGAGGATTGGCTCACGGTAATATTAATATTGATAGTTTGTTGATTGAAGATAGAGGTGGTAAGTTTTTTGTTTATCTATCAGATTTTGCTATTTGGGAAGATATTTTTAAATATCAGGAATTTCTTGAAACTAATAGTTATATCAATGACAATAAATTTAAAGATGACTTAAAAGATTTGGGTGATGTTGCACTTCAAGCATTATGTTGGAATGGTGTAGAACAAAGTATTTTAAATTCAAACGATTCAAAAGAGGTTCAGGAGTTACTTTATAAAAGAAATACTCAAGGAGTCATTGAATTTATTTTAAATTATACAAATAGACAGTTTTATACCAACAAACCTGAAGATAAGCAGGAATTGCCAAAAAAAAGTAGTAATGACGATTCTGATAAACACACATCAGAACAAAATGAAGAAATACAAGAAGAATCAGATTTTCATTTTGCTTCATGCTTATTAGTCTCTTTACTGATAACATGTTTATTTGGTGGATCTTTTGCAGTTTTTTCTAATATATCTCAGCGGGTTAATAGTGATGATGAAGCACAATTGGAACAAGATAATAATGATAATTATACCCTTATAAATCAAGTTAGTTTAAATGGAATCGATGAAATTAAATATTATGCAAAAGACAATGGAGTATGGGATTATTTATTAAATATTCCCAATATAGTTGCCTATAGAAAAACTTTTTTAGAAGAGATTAATCATAGATTAGGTGTTAATGAAAATAATTTCTTTACAAAAGCTGACGAACTTCAGACAAATGAGAATATTATAAAAGAGATTAATGAAGGTGACATTGATTTTGCTTTACTTACAAAAAAACAAGAATTAGATTCTGACTCCCTAGTAGAAAAAGTTATTGCTTATGATGCATTAGTGGTAATAGTTCCTTACAGTGATGGAAAAGGAAAGGGTACTTGGAGTGTTCCTAGCGCTATGAATAGTAAAATTATAATTGATGATTTACGTTATCTTTATACACAAAATAAAGACTTAATTGAGGAATGGCAATCAAGAAATAACAATAATAGATTGCAGGAGCTAAATGGTAAAAAAATTAAGCTTTATTTTCAAGACATTTATAAGGAGGATAGTATAGATTTTAATAAATCTGAAATTGTCAATATTTTTGAAGAGAAAGTATTGAAAGAACCAAAAAGAATAGCTGCATTCAGTAATTTAGGTAAAGAAATACTGAATAGAGAAGAAAAATATCTTTTAAAAAGTCAGTATATCTTTAGAAATATTATTGATGATTTTGAAACAAGTCAAAATCAAACTATAGGTATAGGTGTTAGTTTATTAAGTCGAGTTTACGGTCAATGTTCAGTTTACCCATTAGCAATAAAAGAAAATAACTATACCTTTTACCCTTTGATTCAAAATGATAATAATCCAATTAAGGAAAATACCGATTTATGTTATGACAAAGGTAGCTATAAACCAAATACTAACGTATTTCACAATGAGGAAGATAAATATCCTTTGAAATTTCCTCTTGTCATAGTTTATAAAAAAGGTTCTGAATCTGCTGAAAAGTTTATAGAGATAATGCAAACTGATGAAGGGAAAGATTTATTAAAGGAAGCTGGATTTACCCCAACAAATAGTAAAAAAAACCATGACCAAGAAACCTCAAATAAATCAAAAAATACAAAAGATTTTATCCGATGATATTCTGCTGCAAAAACTGAGCGATAAAGTGTATAAACTGATGCTTGAAGAAATTCAAAACGAACGCGATCGCAATCCTAACTACAGGAGATAAGTTCATGTCTAAAAACGGAATTTACAATAAATTAAAAGCTAAACCCACCGACGATAAACAAAAGAATGGTAAGTCTTCTGGTGAGTTAAATTATGTTACAGCAAATCGATTTTATGTGGAGATGCAGAGTGAAAAGACCATTTGTGCATCTTTCAGTGAATGTTCGGGGTTAGGGGTAAAAATTGATATTAAAAAGTTTAGAGAAGGAGGAGTTAATGACCAACAAAGGGTAATTTTAGGTGAAGCTGAATTTTCAGATGTGACTTTGAAGCGTGGGATTACTAATGATTTCACATTTTGGGATTGGATGAATAGCGTAATTGGAGATTATAAACAGCCATCTCTTCCGATTGAACGTCGTAACATTAATATTTTGCTCTTTAATCAAGCTGGAGACACTATACAGTATTGGACATTACTTGCAGCTGTTCCTATAGGTTGGAAAGCACCAGCACTAAAAGCAGATTCAAATACAGTAGCGATTGAGGAATTAACTTTAGCTTATGAAGGATTAAAAGTAGAAAAACCCGGAAGTGGAAAAGTTGTCACATCGTTTACTTCAGGAAGAAATAAATCTGGCTACTTTGAATAGTTTTGGGTGAATATTATGTTACTAAAAACTCTTGTTCAAAGAAAATCTTTATTTCCACCATCACCATTAGGGTTTCATTTGAAACCCTTAAATACTTTATCTCCTTTAGGTAGATTTGAAACACCTTTGGGACAAAACTTTGATGCAGATGATTTTACATTTCCATTTGTTCGGGATTTAGAAACAAATATAAATTCTGTAACTTCTAATCAAGATGTAGATACTTTATTAAAGTCCCATAAATCAACAAATGATATTCAAGCAAAAGAAAATTCAGATATATCCCAAAATGACAAACATCCGAATAGTGAAAACATCCCACTTTCTAATATTACAGTAAGCGAGCATGATACCCCTCTATCAATTCAACAACAAGAATCTATTTCCAAATTTCATACTTTCCCCTTACCTGAGAAACCTTTGAATAAAAGTGTTTCACCACAGGAAAATCTTGATAGCATTACAAATACAAATTTTCAAACATCAGATTATTTTGAGAATCAACTAGAAAACAAAAGTTTTCTCAATAATCAATCTGTTAATAATCAAGAATTTATTAATGAAAACTCACAATCGAATTTTGTAACTCAAGTTCATGATGAGCAAAAAATAGCACCTAATGGAAATGATGAACCTACGACTCAACAACTATCTGAAAAGACAAATCTACCCGAACCATTAAAATCATTAAAACCTCTTGCTCAAACTTCTGATTTTTATATTTCTAAGTTTGTTGGTGATTATTTATCTAATAAACCAGGAATTTATAGTAGTACTTTATTGCAAAATGAAAATCAAGCAGATGATAATCAAATACCAGAAAAATCGCCATATTCCGAGATTGAAGCAACACAAATAGTAAATCAATTACAAACGAACTTAGAAACAGATTACATAGAAAAAAACTACCAACCTGATTCATTAAGAATAGAAAATACAACACAAGAATTAGCTCAAGAGAATCAAGTTAACTCTCAGCTTAAGCCAATTTATGATACTTTATTAAATCCTCCTAACGAAAAATCTTCTATACGAGTTGAGACGAATTCCGAAGAAGATAATCAAGAAATAACGCTTGCGAATCCAAA
Source organism: Cyanobacteria bacterium J06621_15 (assembly GCA_038525335.1). Classification (GTDB taxonomy): domain Bacteria; phylum Cyanobacteriota; class Cyanobacteriia; order Cyanobacteriales; family Nostocaceae; genus Rivularia. Next base: position 12,587 of record JBCBHT010000160.1, read on the forward strand.
CATAATTCAAAAAAAATTAAAATCATCTAATCATAAAAATTTATCAAATCCATTTCAACTAGATGCTTCTTCAGAAGAAAGTAGCTCAAATAATTCTATCTCAGAGCAGTCATATAATATTCAACCACAAATACTACCTTCAAATCATCAAGAAGCAACACGAAAAACAGATATTGATTCTTCTCCAGATGCTATATCTGAGCAAAATACACAGCTAACAGAAAAAGAAACGCTAAACAAAAAATTAAGTCCGGAAAATATAGCTTCTCCACAAGAACTAATCAATCAAAAACCTTCAGATATAACCACCCAACAACAAAAAATTCCCCAGCAATCTAATATTGTTGAACAAAAACCTATTTCTTCTCAACTAGCTACCCCAAAGATTAACTTTGATAGCAATATCTCACCAGAAATAGTTAACCGAGAAGTAGAAGATACAACTCAAATATCTACTGTAAATTATTCGGAGGAAAGTATACAGTTAAAAGAACAAGGTGTTAGTCAAATAGCGCAAATTCAACAAAAATCGGAATCCCAAACATCAGAAATCTCTTCACAACAGTTATTAGATAGTAAATTAAATAATCAGTATTCTCAAATCAAAGAAAATACACAAAAATCTTTATCTTCTCAAACTATTCAAGCTAATTTACAAAAATCCAATTCACCAGAAAAAACTCAAATTGATGAAAATATTGATTTACCAACATCAATAAAACAAACACAATTACAAAAAACTCAAAACGTACAGACAGATAGCAATCACTTATCAGCAAAATCTAATTACTCACACCTACTACCTTTAAGTAAAATATCACCTCTAGTTAAAGCATCGGATTTACAGCTTACTAGATTTGTAAATGAATCCGCTAATCTAGCAAATCGTAATTCTGACAATGAAGAATTATATGAAGAAAATCATTTATCATCTCAACAAGCTGCTGAAAATCAATCAAATGAAAAATCTATCAATACAAATAGAAAAATTGACTTATCTTTAAAAACTGAAAATATAGAAAATAATCAGATTACCACATCAAATGATGATATACCTGACTCATGGTCTGATATCTCAGAATTACTAAGTAATACATCTCCTGCAAATTCGGATATTAATTCACAATCACACAACCTTTCAACAACAACTAATCAAGCTGGTAATTTAAATGAAAATCTATCTAATGACCCAGATGTGAATCAATATATAGATAGCTCAAATAAAAAAGATTTACAAATCAATAGACAAGAAATAAATAACACCTCCAACCAGGATATTATTAATAGTTGGTCAAATATTTCTGAATTAATCGGAGAAAGTTTTGCAACACCATCCACAATACCTCAATCAACAAGCGATGAATTTATATCTCCACCTTCAAATCAAAACAATAAGGAAATAATATCGTCAGAAAAACCTACAACACAATCACAAAAACCAACCGATACCAAATCGAATGAAATCAACGATGAAGATTTAGAAATACTAGCATATCAAATATATAGAGTTATTCGGCAGAAATTAGAAATTGATAGAGAATGTCAAGGTCGAAATTTATTCGGATACCCCGAATGGTTAAATATTATTCCCTTGAATTTGAGTATAGGAAACTATGAAAAAATTAATCAAGTTGATTTTATTGATGAGAACACTAATCTGTTAGCACAAGAAATTTATAAATTAATTTCTATACGCTTACAAATCGAACAAGAAAGATACTCTCATAGTTATGCTTTTGCTCATAGATAATCAGTTTACAAGATAAATAAGGAGTTAAAATGTCATTAGAAAAAGCTTATCTAAAAGCAGTGGACAGTGAAAAAGATATACATTTCATGTTTAATCCCCGTGAAATATCTTTTGAAGGAAATGTAAATACTTCACAAAGTCCAGGTGCAAGAAATAGAAAAACAGGTAAACCAAAAGTCAGCTATGCTAATAAAAATTCTTCAAAAATTACCCTGAATAATATTTTATTTGATACCTACGAAAGTAAGAAAGATGTTGTTGAAAACCATATTAAAGAATTTCAAAGCGCAATAGATTTTCATGAAGGACAGGAAAAACCTCCCGTGTTTAAATTTATGTGGGGTAGTAGAACTTATTTAGATTTTTGTTTTATTGAAAATCTCAGCTATAAATTAACATTATTTCTCTCTGATGGTACTCCTGTACGTGCAGTTATTGATAGCTTAATCTTGATTGAAACTGACGACCCAAAGGAAACTGAATCAGTTAAAACAAAAAAAATCAAACCAATACAACGTCTTACAGATACGATAAAAAGTAGACAAAAGAAGAGAAAATAGAATTCAATTTAATATAGTTATTTAATAAAAATAATTCCTAAATTAATTAATGATTATGCCTCAAGTTCTTTATCGCTCATTACCACAAGTATATATTGATGAGAAAGAAGCACCCCAAGATTTCATGGATGATATTATCCAAATTTCAGTTGAAGAAAGTCTTCATCGACCTGGAATGTTCGTTTTAGTAATCCAAAATGATTATCATCCAGGTAGCGATAAAGATAATCCTTGGAGATATAAACAATTTCTACAAATAGGTAAATTTATCAAAATTGGATTTACTCATAGTTTAAAAATGGATGATGATGCAGAAGAAAAAAATAAAAATAAAGATAAAGATAAAGAAGATACTGCAAAAAGTAATAATGATGCAGAAGATAAAAACGATTATGAAAATTTGATTGAAGGTGAAATTACTGCTATTGAAACTTCTTTTAATGACAAATCTCAAGCTCCAATTGTAGTTCGAGGTTATGACGTTTCTCACCGCTTGTATCGAGGACGTTATAATCGTTCCTTTCAAAATGTAACTGATAGCGATATCGTAAAAAAAATAGTCAAAGAAGTAGGAATTACTATTGGCAAAATTGAAGAAACTAACATACCCCATGACTATATATTTCAATCCAATCAAAATAATATGGAATTCCTCAGAGAACGTGCAACACGTAAGGGGTTTGAATTATTTATTCAAGATGGCAAAATTTACTTTCGTAAACCTAAATATGACACAGATTTAAAGTTAAAATGGCTCGAAGAAATCCATAGTTTTCGAGTTAGAGTCACCAGCGCAGAACAAGTAAAAGAAGTTGAAGTTCGGGGATGGGATTACAGCAATAAAAGACCCATTGTTGCAACCAAAAAAGAGCCAGGATTAATTACTGAAACAAAGAATGGCATCGGTAGCGAAACCAATGATAAATTTAATAAACTACCTACACCCAGAATGATAGTTGTAGACAAACCCTTTTTTAACCCCAAAGAAGCAGACGTTATTGCTCAAGCTTTATGTGATGAGTTGGGGGGACAATTTGTTTATGCTGATGCAAAAGCTGAAGGAAATACCGATATTAGAACCGGACGTGTGGTGGAATTAGAACAAATGGGACAGCACGACGGAAAATATTACATCACCGAAACCCGTCACCTCTATCAAGAAAGGGTTTACAGTACAGAATTTAGCGTCAGAGGTTTGCGTGGAGGAGATTTATTAAGTATCCTATCTCCTCAAACGCATCTCAGACCCGGACAAACATCCTTGGTCGGTATAGTAACGGATAACGAAGACCCCGAAGGATGGGGAAGAGTTAAGGTAAAATTTCCAACACTCACCGAAAACCATGCAAGTCAGTGGGCTAGGGTAGTTAGTGCAGGTGCTGGTAACAATCGTGGCTTTGATTGTCTGCCAGAAATAAATGACGAAGTATTAGTATTATTTGAACATGGTGATATTCATCGTCCTTACGTAATTGGTGGAGTTTGGAACGGGGAAGACGCACCACCGGAAGCCATAGATAAAAGCGTTCAAGATGGTAAAGTCCGCTTAAGAACTATTAAAACTCGCACCGGTCATCAAATACAGTTTGTAGAAGAAGATAAAGGAGGTAGCAAAACTGGATTTTATATCCAGACAAACGGCGGTCATAAAATTAGCGTTAATGATAGTCAAAAAAATATAGAAATTAATACCGCAGCCGGTCATAAATTAATACTAAATGATGAAAATAAAAGTATAAATTTAAGCTCTACAGGAGATTTACAAATAGAAGCAAAAGGTAATATTGATATTAGTGCTAACGGTATAATTACAGTTCAAGGTAGTTTAATTAAGCTTAATTAATGAGATTTGTAAGAATTTTAACGTAGGGGAGGCAAAATGCGGTGTAGATTTTCTTCCCGCATTATTGCCGTTGCGTGACGCGGCGAAAAACTTTGAACATAGCAATAAATCTTACTTCAGCGCGTCACGCACCAAGCAATAATTTTAAATATAGCAAGTACTAATTAATATAAAAAGTATCTAAAATAACGAATAAACATTATGAGCAAACAAGCAGCCAGAATATCCGACCCAGTAGCCCATCCCTTACCCCCAATTTTAACCGGAAGTCCCGGAAGTTCTAACGTGATTATCGGCAATTTACCAGCATGGAGAGGACTTCC
>JBCBHT010000161.1:0-16950 GCA_038525335.1 Cyanobacteria bacterium J06621_15
CACACCCTACAAATACCTAATTTTATATGTCCTATCGGACACGCTACGCTAACAGAAATCAAACCGGATTCCTATATTCTCTTTTCAAACAGTAATAAATTCTTGAGGTTTTTCTAATAAAGCAGTGAAGTAAACATCATTCAAATCTGGTTCTACAGGATGAAAATCACTATCGGGTTGAGAATCACTCAAAACTCTCACCCATCTTTCTCCCCGTGACATCCGAGAAGTGATAACCATCCATTCAGAATTACTTTTATCTTGATTTGATTGAATAACTTTAGTCCAAATTCTACCACTCAAGGCATTAACTAAGGCTTGCGGACTACCGCTGCGAATAATTTCACCACGATTCATGATTGCCATATTTGGACAGAGTTCGGCTACATCTTCCACAATATGAGTAGATAAAAGTAGAACTCTATCTTGACTGATTTCTGAAAGCAAATTTTGAAAACGAATTCGCTCTGCTGGATCTAAACCTGCTGTAGGTTCATCCACAATTACTAGCTTCGGAGAACCTAACAAAGCTTGAGCAATACCGAAACGCTGTCTCATCCCACCAGAAAATGTTCCTAGTTTCTGTTTGCGTTTCTCGTATAAATTTACTAATTCTAACTGTCTTTCAACTACTTCTTTTCTTTCTCGACGATTTATAAATCCCTTGAATACAGCTAATTGATTCAATAAATCTTCTGCCGAAACCGTGGGATAAACACCGAAATCTTGAGGTAAATAACCTAACAGACTACGAGCAGTTTGAGGATTTTTGAGAACATCTAAACCATCAAGCATTATCGAACCAGAATCCGCATCTTGTAAGGTGGCTAAAGTACGCATTAAACTTGATTTACCCGCACCATTAGGACCGAGCAAACCAAAAATCCCGCAGTCTATTTCTAAAGATATATCTCGAAGCGCTTGGATACCGTTTGCATAGGTTTTGCTCAATTTCTGAATAGCGAGCATTAATTATAACCTCCCGAATCTTGTTAATTAATTAAAATTTTCGATAATTGTGATTCTGCTTCAAATTTTATTTAGAAACGCTTGTAGTATTTATCTGATAATGGTTCGTTGATTCAAAATCTAAACAGCTATTAGCATCTTTAGTTAGTGCTTTATAAGGATTAACAGTACATTTTAATTCTTCATAGCCTGTGTAATAAATACAACGATAACAAGGAATTAAATCAATATGTTGTTTCCTTACTATCCAATATCGAATAGCTATAAAAAATTCTCGTGAGAACCAAATCAATAAGATAAGCAAAGCTAACGGACACAAAGCAACTCCCATAATCAAGAATACATCGGCGCAAGAAGAATAAGAGCTAATGTACATTTAAATTAAAGATTTTAGATAGTCAATTTTTTTACTCGAATCCTAGCTGCTTCTATTTTTTTCAAAAGGTCATTGCTTGTAATATTAACTACATATGTATGTATCATGAACCACATCTGTAGTTAATATTTTTGAACCTCAATCCTTGCTAATAAACCATTTTGCCAACAATGCATCTAAAGAAAAAATGCCAGCACCATTTACCAAAAATAACAAATAAAACGAGGCATAAAGAGAAGCTGTTTCTAAAGGGGGTATTTTTAACCCATCACCTTTAAGATGAAAGTAAATGGCAATTAACATTGTCAGAAGTAATGATAAAGCACTTAATCGAGTTAACAAGCCAACAATTAACAATACAGCACCCACTATTTCAATATATGCAGCACAGTAAGTGAAGAATACAGGATAAGGCAAACCAATAAAAGTCACAACATTGTCTGCGAAACCTTGAACATCCGCTAGCTTATCCAAACCGTTATGAATCATTAATAAACCAGCTAGCAACCTCACTACTAGCCAAACGGTTTGAAAACCAAGATTATTTACCGAAGTAGATTGAAAAATTATTGAAAATAAAGAATTGTTTGTGTTAGTAGTTGTCATGACTCAAAATGTTCGACTATTACAGATACCTTCATCATGCTGCCATAGTTATTGCAATTTATTCACAATAAATAGTAATTAATTGAAGCTTTCGATAACTTTTGCTATTTCATGTAGAATACAGTATTTCAAATAAATTCAAAGTATAATTTAATTCAATATGATAATTGAAGAATCTTAAACCGTATTTTAGCGAAACATTCTCTCTCAAGTCTAAATCTTAGATAAATCGGAAAAGGAAACGTCAAAATACCTAAAATATAAAGAAGCGGAATTTCTACTCATCGAGTATTTCAGAAAACACTTCTCTATTACACACAGTCACCACAAGCTTTAAAAATATGCTAAAAAATCCTATTAATGATTGCCGTTATTGTAGCGTTGTTTCTAAAGCGAATGGAGAAGATCCAATTGGCTCAGCAGATTATTATGACCATTGGTTTGTGTTTGAAGTACCTCGTCCTTGGGGTGAGTCACTTTGGCATTATCCACCGTTAGAGCATTTGATGAAGCTGTCTACCAAGCTGATTTTACAAAAAGGCATAATTATCAAAGTTGTGATGATTGCTCCCGATAAAGAGTATTCAATCCCAGAACAAAATCGCCTTATTCATTATTATCGTCCCAAAGGTATGTTTGCGGAGTTTGAAAAACAGGAATATCTCTTACCTAAAATTGAACTAGTAATTAATCTACTAGATACCATCTTATTTTCACCCAAACAGTTACATAAATTTAATAACTATTACCAAGAAACAAAACATATTCGAGATATTATCGTTTGTACCCATACTCAAGTCGATTTAGCCTGCGGTCGTTTTGGTACTCCCATCTATCAAAAACTTCGTAAAGAATATGCAAGCAAGGCTGACGATATAAGAGTATGGCAATCTTCTCATTTTGGCGGTCATCAATTTGCTCCCACCTTAATTGATTTACCTACAGGTCGTCTTTGGGGACATTTGGAGGATGAAACCCTCAACCCCTTGATTTACAGGAAAGGAAATTTAAAAGAACTGCGTCCTTATTATCGGGGTTGGACTGGTTGGGAGAAATGGTTACAAATTGCTGAAGGTGAAATTTGGTTGCAGGAAAATTGGCAATGGTTGAATTATGATAAGCAAGGTTGGATTGTTGATGCAGGTGGAATTGGAATTAAGAAAATTCTTTTCGGAATATTGAAACTTATTCCTGCTAAAAGAGCGAGAATTATTTGCGATCGCCTTTGTAAAAAAGCAAGTTGGGTAAAGGTTCGCATAAAATTCGCATCCCCGGATGGTGGGATATTGGGTGAATATACAGCCAAAGTTGAAGAAAATGGTGAGGTTATCAGCGCTAAAGATTCAGCACCATCGAACCATGACAAGTTAGATTTAAAGCCAGTTAAACAATATCGGGTAACTGGTTTGAAAAGAAAAGGTAAATAATAACTACTTACTTTTTGCAACAGAACCATCTGGTAATATAAACAGCGAAACTCGACCAATCCAAACCTGTTTACTATCGTAAAAGTTCATCACATCTTTGATTTTAACTGGCATTACTCCATTAGGAGGAAATGCCCATAATTCCCCGTTTCGATAAAAAGGTTCGGTGTAACCGTTTTGTTGACACCACTGCTGACATAAATCTTTGATAGCTGTTGCTAAATCTGGATATCTCAAATTTTGACTCTTGCTGGAATTATCAATCATCTTAAGATTACCAGCCTTTAGATATTTTTATATATTTAAACTATCAGCGATTCAAGTGTATCGGACTTCTAAAAAGAACAAACACTTGCCTACAAAAACGTCTGAACTTCTCCTGACAAAAAGAAATAGGCTGATTAACCCCTTCAAATTGCCAATCTCCGATTGTAGAAAATTGCCACTGTTCGCCTTTGTGATTATATCCCGAAGCTTGAATTCCAACAATTCGACAATTTGGCGCTAACAGTGCTTCAGAAAAACGAATCTGTATCAAAATACATCGACTGTGAAAACCGGAATGCTGTCCCCCGAAAGAAAAGCTGATGTCTATTGAATCTGGGTCAGCCATATTTTGAGTAGTACTGTCGCTTGACCAAGGATTAAAATCTGCAACGGCTTGATTAAACTCTGTCCTGAATATAACTTCTAAGCTAGCAATTTTACTTATCAGTTCAATAGATTTAGCTTGTTTAGCAGCGTTCATAGAAAATTCTCTTAAACTTCCTCAAAGCATAATTAAATATTTTTATCAATAAAATAGAAATTTTTTTGTGTATTATGACTCAATATTCTTAAATTAAGGTGGAGCATTGTAGCCTTAAATTCATTTATTCACAGATTTATAAGCAAAATATAACTCGCAGCGAACACAATATCCAGAAAGCTTTTCAGGCGATAACGGCACTGTAAATACCGTTAACAGATACTATACTAGCACTGATACCCTAAAAGCTATCATTTCATAGATTAGCAGCAAATACTTATTAAATTCCTTATTTGACAAAAAATATTTATTGAGATTTAATATCAATAAATTCCATTCACTGTTTCTCAAGTATACAAATTAGATAGCGTTCCTATTCCTCGCTCTATCCAGATGCTTTGATTTTCATGCAAATGCAACTAAACCAAAATTTGGACTACTTAGGAGCGGTGTTGGTAAAGTAGTAGACACTACACCCAGTTTTTTAAAACTGGGTTTTTTATTAGTTACCAGCAAACTGCTCACTGTTTACTGATAACTGTTCCCTATAACTTACCATCTTCCATATGAACAATGCGGTCTGCAATATCTAAGATTCGGTTATCGTGGGTGACAAGTAACACCGAGCAACCTTCTTCTTTGGCGAGTTTTTGAATAATATCAACTACATCCCTACCTGTTTTACTATCTAAAGAAGCAGTTGGTTCATCTGCTAATACAAGTTTCGGTTGAGCAACCAAAGCACGAGCTATAGCAACTCTTTGCTGTTGTCCCCCTGATAACTTTTCTGGGTAGGAATCGATAAACTCAGTCAGTCCCACCGCTGACAAAATCGCTTCAGCTCGTTTGCGATATTCCCATGTAGGAATTTGCGGATGTAATTTCAAAGACATTCGCACGTTACCATAAGCACTCAAGCACTTGAGTAAATTATGATGTTGGAATATAAAACCAATATTGTTTCTAATTTTAGTTAGCTTTCTTTTAGGAATACCCTGTAATTCTTGACCAAGAATTTTCAAACTACCATCCTGTAGCGAACGTAATCCACCAATCAAAGATAATAAAGTTGTTTTACCACTACCAGAAGGACCAGTTAAAATACAAATTTCACCAGGATTGATATTTAAATTAATATCAATTAGTACCTCTTTACGTAAATTGCCTTTACCAAAAGCGTGATTTAAATTTGATATCGCGACTGTAGGATTCATGTCAGTTATCAATTATCAATTATCAGTTATCAGTTATCAGTTATCGGTTGTTTGTTATTTTCATTGTTAATTGATAATTGTTCATTGTTCATTGATTAAAAAACGTCTGCTGGGTCTGCTGAACGCAGCTTATTAGTAGCAATTGCACCGGAAACAATACACATAACTACAGTTAAAATAAAGACTTGTATGGCTACAACAGTTCTCATTGCTAGGGGAATTTTTGTCAGACTTACTAATAATTGATAGAGACCTAATGATATGAAGTAACCGGGGAAAAAACCCATAATAGCCAAGATAACTGCTTCTTGAATCACTACAAACAATAAATAATTATCGCTGTAACCCATTGCTTTCAAAGTCGCATATTCTGAAAGATGGTCGTTAATATCAGAATATAAAACTTGATAAACAATAATTACACCAACAACAAAACCAACAGCCGTACCGAATCTCAAAACAATTCCATTCGGTTCTGATGATTCAAACTTTTGCTCTCTAGCAATTAATTCCTCACGGGTATGTATTTCTATATCCGGAGGTAGAATAGCTTTTATTTGTGCTTTAACTTGATTAATATTAGCGCCATTTTCTAAATATATTAATCCTACATTGGCATTATTCAAAACTCCATTTCTACGACGTTGAGAATAATTCCAATCACTCATTAAAACATTTCCGTTAGTAAATAAAGTACTACCCATATCAAAAAGTCCAACGATATGAGTTCGGTGATTATCTACTAATGTTGTAATTTGTCCTCTTTGTCTATATAATTCCGGAACTTCTCCCAAAGAAGTTTGAGATAAACTATCATATAATACCGAATTGGGTATTCTTAGTTTATCTAATTGTTGTTGAACATCTGGTAAATTGAGAACGTTTTTTTTCGCAGGATTAAAAGCAATAATTCTCACTTGTTTACCGAAACGTCCCATTGTTTTAAGTGAAGAATCATCTTTATTATTTTCTAATAAAAATTCCGGATTTAACCATTCACCCGTATCCAGATAAACAGGAGTAGTGTCAGCAACACCGTTTACAGCAGAAGCTTGATAAATGTAAGCTCGGGGAAAAGAAGTATTCCATCTTAATGTAGGACTAAAAGAGGAAACCATAAATAAATCTCCCCCCAAACTTTCATGCAATTTGGTTGTCCCCTCAGTTAGCATTTTTAATAATCCTACCTGAGTAAACATCAAAATATTCGCAAAGCAAACCCCAGTAGTCGCAACAATTAAACGCACTTTTTGGTGCGACAATTGCGACCAAGCAAGCGGAACTTCAAAGTTAAACTTTTTTAGAAAAGGAAGTTTCATAAATTAGTTAGGAGTTAGGAGTTAGGAAAGCTGAGGAAGCTGAGGAAGCCGAGGAAGCTGAGGAAGCCGAGGAAGCTGAGGAAGCTGAGGAAGCTGAGGAAGCCGAGGAAGCTGAGGAAGCTGAGGAAGCCGAGGAAGACAATAAATAATCAGCTTTCTTGTAAAAAAATTAATTTCCTCCTCTGCCCCCTCTGCCCCTCTGCCCCCTCCGCTCTCTTAAATACCGATTTCCACCCGAACCTGCATCCCCGTCAAGTTAGCAACTTTTGGACTGTCTTCTGGATCTATACGAATTTTTACTTCTACTACACGAGCGTTAACGTCGGTAGTCGGGTTATTTTGACCTTGGTTGAGTCGGGTTTGACCAATCTGTAAACCAATTTTTTCGACTTCTCCGGTAATTTCTTGCTGAAAACCTCCGTATTCGCTGTTAATAGTCGCTTTTTGTTCTGGTTTAACTTTCAAAATATCGCTTTCATAGACTTCAGCAATTACGTACATCTGTCTCGTTTGTCCGAGTTCTGCAATTCCTTCTTGTGTGTTTACCTGCTCCCCGACACGAGTATTGATTCTCAGAATTTGTCCTGATACTGGCACTTTGACTTGGGTGTCTTCTAGCTCTGCTTTTCGCTGTCTTACCTGTATTAATGCTTGCTCTAACTCGGCTTTGGCTATGTCCACATCTACTGGAAGAACTTCCTGTAATTTTTGTAAATTGGCTTTTTCTCTCGCTAATTGCGCTTGTAGTACAGATTTGGTATTATCAAAATCTGCCTGTGCTTGTGCAAAAATTGCACGAGTTCGCTCCAGTTCTTCCTTTGCGTTATCAAGTTCGGAAGTGCTGATTGCTCCCTGTTTGGCTAAGGATTCGTTGCGCTGGTATTTCTGTTTGGCATTAGCTAATGTTGCTTGTGCTTCATTAATTGCGGCTGCTTTCTCTTTGGTTTCACTCTGCAGTCTTGCTTCTAATTCGGCAATTACTGCTTGTTGGGCTAGAATTTCTCCTTGTTTAAAATCTCCCTGCTGAACTTTTTGTAATTGAGAACGTTTTATCGCTACATTAGCCATTGACTCTCGTAGCTGTTGTTCTACTCTTTCTTTCCCCTGTAAAATAGCGATTACCTGACCGGCTTTAACAAAATCGCCTTCTTGAACTAAAATTTGATTAACGCGACTGTCGCGAGCGTTGACTACAGAAATTTTGATTACTTCTCCCTGAGGAACTATTTTTCCTAAAGCCACTACTTTATCATTAGAGATAAGCTTTACTTCTTTAGTAGCTGGTGTTTCTTGTTTGTCTTCTGCTTTACCTAAATTGCAAGCCGTACACAAGCCTAAAAGAGCGAGAATTGTTGCTAATTTAACGTACTTTCCGACAATAATAGATACCATGATAGAAGTTCTATGTTGTGGCTGAAGCATAATTTTAGGTCAGGAAATAGCGATAAATTCCCATTGGTCTGCTTTTAAAGCTGTTGTATCTGATTTTACAGTATTCTTACTAAGTAAGAGTATTTGAAACTGTTAATATTCATTCCCGGATAACTAATCGCGCTTATTACTTTGTTTCTATCCATTGCTGTAAAAATAAATCTTTAAACTTGTAAAATATTAGGAATAAATTGATTTTTATTAGGGAAAATTACAAATTATTTATTGTTGTTAAAAATACTTTTTCATGTTAATTAAACAAAAGAGAAAGGGAATATTTTAGAATTGATTAAAATTTATCCCTTATCTCATAAGATAGGTTTGTTAAGAAAAATACATATGAAAAAAATAGAGAACTAATTTCTCCTATGTTTCGCTATTATTGCACAAGTAAGCACACTAAAACACCTGACTAAGATTACCAATTAAGAAAAAGTTTGGTTTTTCAATGTTCGAGCGTATTTATAAAAACAATATAAAATTTTGGGCATAAATACTACAAATAAATGTAGAGACGCCATATATCGCGTCTCTACAAAACCGTCATTTACGACTAGTTAACCAAATCCAACCCTACAATCACATATCCAGAATTTAAGTTTAAGCAGTAAAGTTAAACTTAAATACCGCATCGTTGAAGTCATTATCACTAACACCGAGGTTGTCTGGTAAATCTTCAAATCCGAAGACACCATCACCCCATGACTTCAAGTGATTTGCTCCATCTGGGTTAGCTTCTCCAAATGCGAAGTAAGCAACTTGGTCATCAACTTCAGTTGCAGCCATATTATCAGGGTTAGCAGCCAAGAAATCAGCTACAGTCATGTCACCAGCATTGGCAATCGCAAATGGTGCGTAGAATTTACCACCTTGAAGTACTGAGTCACCAAAGCTACCAGCATTTGTATCATCGCTGGGATTGCCACCAAGACGGAGAGCAATTCCATCTACAGCGTTTTCCAAAGCTGCTTGTGCGTAACCTGCATCTCCAGGATTAACAACGTTGCCGTTACTATCAATAACACCACCATTCTCATCAACAACTTCGTAGAAACCTACGTAGTTATCAAATGCAGCATCGGTAATATCTAAAGCTTCTTGGTCTACGGTTGCTGTTACTGGTACGTCACCTGCACCCGTTAAGTCGTAAGCAAATTTACTGACTTCGCCGTTTTCATTTGCCTCGAATTGAACTTCTACAGGAGTTTCTTCGATGGTAAGTGCAACTTGGTTGTTAGTAGCATCAGCGTTATAGCGCTCACCGTCTACTAGTGCAAAGTTAACGGTTTCTGTTCCTTCACCAATACCGTCGTTGAATACTGAAAGTGTAATGCTAGCTTCAGTATCGGTAAGTTCTACTAAGAAACTGCTACCGGTATCATCTCCAACTGTTGGAACTCCCATAATTCCTTCGGTTGTAAATGCAGGTGTATTATCTTCGTTGAAGATATTAAACTCACCTAATGCACCAACTTCGGTACTTTGGACAAGAACAGTTAGCGGATTCTCTTCCGATACATCACCATCCACGCTGAAGTTAACGGTAAATTCTTCACCTTCGTTAACGCTGCTATCGCTAAGTGAAAGTGAAACAACTGGAGGATTATCTACCATCACCCCATCAGTTACAGTTACAGTTGCTCCGTTCCCGTCTTGGTTAACGGAGTAACCGTCACCTTCTAACAACATTAAGTCAAAGTTGGCATCAGCTTCCTTAACTACATCATCAAAGACGCGGACACTAAAAGATGCAGATGGTTCAAATAGTGTAATTGAAATCGATCCATCTTCACGGAAATCGCCGATAGTTAGACCTTGGACGTTATCGGGATTGCTGAAATCAAAGTTGCTGAAGTCAAGCTGGTCGATTAATGGTAGTAAATCTCCACCTAACGCTACTTCTAAGCCACTTTCAGGTATTGAACCGTTAACGTTGAAGCTCAAGGTAAATAATGTACCTTCTTCTTCGCTAATGGTTGTAGTATTTACTGATAAGCTGACTACTGGTATCTCTGGTACTACATCTTGAGATAGTTCAACCCATTCTTCAGGAAGTAGATTCGCAACGATTTCAAAACCACCGTTACCGTCGGGGTCAAGAACGTAAGCTATACCTTGTGGGTCGGGATAAATACCTGTTCCGGCTTCAAACAAATCATCATGTCCAACGATGATACTGTTTGTTCCTGTTTCTGGTACCTCAGTTAATAAAGGCAAGACATTTGTCCTCATTTCCTCTACCTGTTCGTCGGTATAATCTTCAAACGGTAGGAAATTCAGTGCAGAATCTTTGAGGTATTCGTTGAAAGCGATTGCAGCAGTTTCAACAGCACGACCGTATTCGCTAGTGGTAACTGAACCAATGGGTATTTCAGATAGTTCAAAACCTTCACCAATCGCTAAGGATTGTTTGACTCCAAATTCGCTGAGTACTCTTTGTGTCGAGAAGTTATTGACATCAGCAGTAACTTGGTCAGCAAAATCCCTTTCGGTTTGAGCATGTCTGAAGTAGATGACATAACCACCATCTTGCAGTTCGTCTAATAACTCTTGACCTTCTAACAAGTCCACAAATTCAGCATTTGCTTGTTCACCAGGAGCAAGTTCACCTTCATAAGTAGGAGGTGGAGTTACTAAATCAAAACTATCTCCGGGATTCCAGCCGTTTCCACTTTCACCGTCTTCTACAGGAATTAAACTAGCACCATTAGCCATTCCAGTATCAGGTAGTTCAACACCTTCAGATAGTTCAACCCATTCTTCAGGAAGTAGATTAGCAATGATATCAAACTCACCCTCACCGTCAGGTTTGAGGAGGTAAGCTATCCCCTGTGGATCTGGATAAATACCGGCTCCTGCTTCAAACAAATCATCATGTCCAACGATGATACTGTTTGTTCCTGTATCTGGTACAGCGGTTAACAAGGGCGTAACATTTGCCCTCATCTCTTCTACCTGTGCGTCGGTATAATCTTCAAAGGGTAGGAAATTCAGTGCAGAGTCTTTTTGGTATTCACCAAACGCGATCGCAGCAGTTTTAACAGCACGACCGTATTCGCTAGTGGTAACTGAACCAATAGGTATTTGAGATATTTCAAAACCTTCACCAATAGCTAAAGATTGTTGAATTCCGAATTCACTCAGTACTCTTTGTATCGAGTAGTTATTGACATCAGCAGTAACCTGGTCGGCGAAATCTCTCTCGGTTTGAGCATGTCTGAAGTAGATTACGTAACCACCGTCTTGCAGGTCGTTTAATAGTGCTTCACCTTCTAACTGGTCTACAAAATCAGCGTTTGCTTGTTCTCCAGGAGATAGCTCACCTTCATACATAGGAGGTGGAGTTACTAAATCGGAACTATCTCCGGGTCTCCAGCCACCCGTTGGTTCTGGAAGAATTTCACTATCAACACGAGCATCACCCACATCAGCCCCTGCTAAATCCGGTAAACCTAAAGCATTAGCCACTTCCGGTGCTAGGAGTAAGTCCGAGCCACTGATTTCCAAATCTTCCCCAGAAACTGTTGCAGTACCGGGTGCGCTCAAATCGAAGAGAACTTCTAAACCTAAAGCATCTTCTAAAGTATCCGCCACAAAGAAACCACTTGCTGTTTCTGATACTCGACTAGCATCATAACCAATGGAAAATTCCCCTACAGTAGCTTCTGCACCACCTAGACCCAGAGTAATTGTACCTGAATGCTCAATGGTACCACCCAAGGGAGTAAAGGGCACTGGGGCGAAACTAAAGTCCGTATCTTCAGTGATAGCAAAACCTACTTGGAAATTTTCTGAGAAAGGAGTTGCATCAGTATCTGTACCTACCAGAGTTAATCCCGCAGCTTCTTCTAACAGGGGTAAATCTAAGAAAACACTGGTAACACCAGATTCTACGGCAAAGGCTGCATCTTCACCACCATCATTAATGGTTAAGCTGACACTAGCTGCATTACTGTCAACTTCATATTGTTCCCCATTGGGTAGTTCAAAGGTTAAGGTTTCTAATCCTTCTGTTGGACCATCATCAAACACGGATAAAGTGATAGAGGCTTGATTTTCCGCCAGGGTAACAAAGAAGCCACCGTCATCTCCACCTTGGATGGGGAATTCATTAATGCCTTCCAGTTCGATTGCTGGTGTCCCATCTTCGTTGAAGATGTTGAACTCGCCCAATGCAGTCGCTCCTCCAGCCACGAAGACCTCAAGACCACCTTCAGGAATTTCACCTTCTGTATCAAAGTTAACAGTTAATTGGTCACCTTCTGAAAGGTCAGTGTCGCTCACAGACAAGCTAACCGTTGGACCACTGCCCGGAATCACGCTATCGCCATCCACAACAGTAATCGTTGTAACACTATCTCCAATGAGAGTTTCCTCTCGTCCCAGAATCTCCACATCCAAGGTAAGCGGTTCTTCTTCGATAATGTCATCAAATACTGTACCCTCAAAGGTAAGAACTGGGGCTGTCAAATTGATGTCAAATTCAGGGTCTCGATTCGCAATTGGAATAAAGCCATCTTCAGGGGTAATAACGGACGGTACATTTCCATCAAGAAACCCTGGAGCAAAGAATGTAGTGAAGTCACCTGCAATTGTAATGGGTACTCCGCCTTCTGGAATTGGACCATCAACTGTAAAGGTAACGTTAATGGTTGGGTTTTCATCTTCACTAACAACGGGTGTTGTTGTTGAGACAGAAACCGTAGGTAAGGAAGTGGTAGTGCTAGTAAAAGTAATATCATCAACTCCCACTTGGGCTGGGACAGCAGCACCTTGGTAAGAAGGAGTGGCATTATTGAGAAAACGAATTTGCTCAACATTGCTCAAAGTTGCCTCAACATTGTTTCCCCCAACTGCGGTTAAATCTTCGGGTTCAATGCTGAACGTTGCTTCTTGCCAGCCACTGCCAGGAGTTAAAGTAATACCTTCAGTAGTAACAAATCTCCCACCAGGTCCATCAAAACCAACTCGGATGACTACATCTTCACTTCCTTCATTGATTAGTGAAGCCTTAATACTAGTAGCCCCATCCTCAATATAGTTTCCACGCCAATCAGCACTTTGATTGAACCAAACTAAACGACTACCAACACCTCCACCACCTTGGGATTGAGCGCGTAGGTAATTATCCTCTGCACCATCTGGGCCACCAGAAGCAATATTAGTTGGAGGTGCAAAATGATTTCCAGGTTGTCCTACTGTCCAGCCTTGAACAGTTCCATCTTCAAAATCACTGCTTCGGGGATTTACAGCAACCTCATTGTCAGCGATACTAAGCGTTACGCTACTAGCATTAGCATCGACTTCGTAAGCGTCCTCATCAATTACCTCAAAGGTAAAGACTTCCGCCGCTTCATCTTCGTCAAACCCATCATCCAATATTGGCAAGGTAACGGTTGCTGTAGATTCGGTAACGGTAACAAAGAAACCGCTGTCTCCTTCTGCTGGTTCGGGGAATCCATCAATCCCTGTTAACTGAACGTTAGCAACATCAAATTCAGTTAAGGAGCGTGTCATACTACTTTGTGCGTTAGCAGTATCATTAATGAAAACTCTTAGCCCTTCGGTCGGAATTTCTCCATCTACATTTATCGTTAAGGTAATGCTTTCTCCCTCAACTACATCAGATTTGTCTAACGTAATACCAACGGTAGGGGTATTGGTGGTTTCACCCGGTAACTGGCTCGCATCATCTACAAAAATAACTACGCTAGAAGCTGCATTTGGATTAACGGTATAGTCGCTAAGTCCTGTAATGGCTGCAGCATCTTCTTGACTAACTTCTGATGCAGTTCTGACAAAAAATTCTGCGTCTACTCTCCCATCAAAGGTTGCTGGGAGAAAAGTATCCGGCTCATCATTATCAAAAATGGTAAGAGTAACAGTGGCAAAAGTTGCTCCTGGATTAATCGTAAAAGCAAGTCCCGAATCATCTACGTTAGTGCTTACTGATAAAAGATTGATATTTTCTACACGAGGATTTGTTCTGGCTGCGGGTAAATCTAGACGGTTGAAAATTTGTACAGTATCACTATCGAAATAAACCCTTGTTCCTTCAGCAGGTGCTGCTTCATCCAGGTCAATACGAAATGTTACATCTGTCCCTTGATTTTCCACTAATGCGTTTAAATCACCATTAAAGGTAGTGGAAGTAGATAAGCTTACTTGAGTCATATTTTCTTAATCCAAAAAAAGCAAAATAAAATCAATCAACCGAACCATCAGAGCCACCGCTTTATTCTGGGCAAGAGGGGAGCAGGGGGAGCAGGGGAAGTAAAGAAACTGATTTCATCTAAAAAAATGTAATGCACAAAAGCTTACCATATAAGAAATACAGGCATTTTATACTCAACTTTTGCTACTATTCTTAACCATCATCAGAGCGCTCATAAAGCTCACAGAATCGCGTTGCTCCCGGTCAAGAGACACTACGAATTAGTAATGAATCTAAATCCCCGAACTTACACTTTCTTAGCTCTGCCCTTAATATGGCTGCATTTTCAAGGTTTTAGCTTACAATTAAAATTCAGCAAAAGCATTTGATTAAATACGCGCCTATACCAAATAATAAATACGTCGCTTTTAATACATTGTGATTTATTTCTCATTTACAAACATAGTTAAATGAAATTCATTTAATTTAGTATTTATTAGGAATAAATTTCAATTAATAACTTCCGTGAATTTTACTATAAATTTCAGTTATTGAAATGTCTTTTTGTAACATTTATATAAATCTGGGGATATTTTACAGAACATTCTGACCAAATGACAGGCAAGTTATCGGCGAAACTCCCGACCCAGAAAGGGAACAGAGGAGCCGAGGAGAAGAGGAGCAATGAAGTTACTTGTGCAACATTCACCATTTACCCACCGTTTACTCTCCTCAGCCCCTCAGCAACTCTGCAATTCTTACGGTGTCTACTTTTTAGCTTAACAAGCGTACCATTCGCTTATGACCAATAAATATTTATCCGGTGAACAGAGAGAAGAAAGGGAGAAAAGGAGAAGAAGATAATTATTAACTTCTATCTCCTCACTCCTGACTGAAATTTGGGAAAAGGTTAGAAACCCTCGAATTTATTCGTGGGAGCTAATTACTCCTCCCTATTCCTCAGAATCAAAATTCAAACTTAAGCAGTAAAGTTAAACTTAAATACCGCATCGTTGAAGTCATTATCACTAACACCGAGGTTGTCTGGTAAATCTTCAAATCCGAAGACACCATCACCCCATGACTTCAAGTGATTTGCTCCATCTGGGTTAGCTTCTCCAAATGCGAAGTAAGCAACTTGGTCATCAACTTCAGTTGCAGCCATATTATCAGGGTTAGCAGCCAAGAAATCAGCTACAGTCATGTCACCAGCATTGGCAATCGCAAATGGTGCGTAGAATTTACCACCTTGAAGTACTGAGTCACCAAAGCTACCAGCATTTGTATCATCGCTGGGATTGCCACCAAGACGGAGAGCAATTCCATCTACAGCGTTTTCCAAAGCTGCTTGTGCGTAACCTGCATCTCCAGGATTAACAACGTTGCCGTTACTATCAATAACACCACCATTCTCATCAACAACTTCGTAGAAACCTACGTAGTTATCAAATGCAGCATCGGTAATATCTAAAGCTTCTTGGTCTACGGTTGCTGTTACTGGTACGTCACCTGCACCCGTTAAGTCGTAAGCAAATTTACTGACTTCGCCGTTTTCATTTGCCTCGAATTGAACTTCTACAGGAGTTTCTTCGATGGTAAGTGCAACTTGGTTGTTAGTAGCATCAGCGTTATAGCGCTCACCGTCTACTAGTGCAAAGTTAACGGTTTCTGTTCCTTCACCAATACCGTCGTTGAATACTGAAAGTGTAATGCTAGCTTCAGTATCGGTAAGTTCTACTAAGAAACTGCTACCGGTATCATCTCCAACTGTTGGAACTCCCATAATTCCTTCGGTTGTAAATGCAGGTGTATTATCTTCGTTGAAGATATTAAACTCACCTAATGCACCAACTTCGGTACTTTGGACAAGAACAGTTAGCGGATTCTCTTCCGATACATCACCATCAACGCTGAAGTTAACGGTAAATTCTTCACCTTCGTTAACGCTGCTATCGCTAAGTGAAAGTGAAACAACTGGAGGATTATCTACAATCACCCCATCAGTTACAGTTATTGTTGCTCCATTAGCTTCTTGGTTAACGGAGTAACCGTCACCATCTAACAACATCAAGTCAAAGTTGGCATCAGCTTCCTTAACTATGTCGTCAAAGACGCGGACGCTAACAAATCCAGATTGTTCAAGTAGTGTGAGTGAAATTGCTCCATCTTCGCGGAATGCTCCGATGGTAAGACCATTAACGCTGTCAGGGTTACTAAAGTCAAAGCTGCTGAAGTCAAGCTGTTCGATTAATGGTAGTAATTCCCCACCTAATGCGACTTCCAAACCACCTTCAGGTATTACACCGTCAACGCTGAAGCTGAAGGTAAATAATGTAGCATCTTCTTCGCTCAGGGTTGTAGTATTTACCTCAAAGCTGACTACTGGTACATCACTGATATTGAGTGAAACACTGCTAGCATCAGGATTAACTTCGTAAGCTTCACCGTCTGCTAAGTTGAAGGTTAAGGATTCTGTACCTTCACCAGGACCATCTTCAAAGACTCCAAGTGTCAATGAAGCATCTGGTTCGGTCAATGTTACCAAGAAGCTACTACCTTGACCATCATAAGCTTCTGGCTCTCCAGCAATACCTTCTGACTCAATGTTAAAGTTACCGTTTTCGTCGAAGATAGCGAATTCTCCCAAGGCTCCAGCAGTAGGACTTTGTACAACTACCTGTAAACCTTCGGTTGGAATATCACCAT
>JBCBHT010000162.1:0-16949 GCA_038525335.1 Cyanobacteria bacterium J06621_15
AACACCAAGAAATAAATTATCCCAACCTTGAAAAATGTAAAAATTTTTCTCCTCAGCACCTCGGCTCCTCAGCACCTCAGCAATCAATACAATGGGTTATTTTATTTTCTGGAAGCCCCTAAATGCACAACAGCTTAACAACTACCACAACCTTTGAATCGGATAACTATCAAAAACTTCATCGATACTCGCAATCGGTATCTGCTCAACTATTGACTGAGCGATTAAAAGTCTGTCAAAAGGGTCTTTATGATGCGACGGTAAATTATTTAAAGCGTAAATATGAGCTAAATCAATAGGTAAAATTTGTAAATTATTTACCTGCTGCTGATTGTCAATTAATTCAGGAAGAGTTGAATTCAAGTTGAGCTTACCCAATTGTACTTTGATTTGCATTTCCCAAACACTAGCAATACTTACTATCCATGTATTGTTAGTATCGGTTAATAAATTTGTTACTGTCTGAGATAATCTCTCTGGATTTGCTGTAGACCAAATAAAAACATGGGTATCTAATAATATATTCATTCTTCACCCATCCAAAACTCATCAGGTAAAGGCTCGTTAAAGTCTTCACTCATCCAAATTTCCCCTTGATTCAAGCCAAGTACCCGTTGCTGTACTTTTTGGGTGGGAGCTGCCTGTGATTGAGTATTTTTTTGTACCAAAAATTCCGCGAAATCCAGCACCGTCTGTTGTTGCTCTGGTGGTAAATTTTGCAGTTTTGCAATTAGTGCATCAGCTATATTTATCGTCTGGGAAGTCATATTTCCCTCCAAGTAAGGCTCTAAAATTAATATTACTATTTTACTGATAATTGGGAATGGGGGTAGGGGTTCGTAGTTGCGCTTAAGCGCCAAAAATGTAGCATAAAAAGATGAAGATGTTACAATTAAAAACTTTTTACCCATCAAAATTTATAATTGTAGGTTGGGTTGAACGGAGTGAAGCCCAACACCCGAGTTGGGTTGCGCTTCACTTAACCCAACCTACAAAAACACATTTAAACCCATCATCACTAATGTGGTCAAACACCACTCGATTACACAAATTCTAACTGGTTAATTTTCTCCGTAACGTCGGGAGACGTAGCACTGCTACGTCTCTACAAACCGTCGGAATTTCTGAGGTGGACTACTACCCAATCTCAATTTTGGTAATCTCGCTATCAACTTTGCCGTTCTGATTTATCCCATTCATCCCGTAATAACCTTTGTGATAATAATATCCACCGTAGCTATTATCCGCCGTGACTCCGTTAACTACCATGCCCAATACTCGCTGACCTGACTGTTCTAACAGCGACTTGGCAGCACTAACTGAGCCGGTATTTGCAACGCCGGGACGTACTACTAATAACATGCCGTCGGCTAGTTTTCCTATATTCAAAGCGTCGGCTACTGCTGTTAATGGTGGAGCATCAATAATTACAAAGTCATATTCATTACTCGCATCTTTGACCAAGTTAGCCATACTTTGAGATTCTAATAATGCTAAGGGATTGGGAGGAATTTTTCCAGCGGTAAGTACGTCTAGGGTGACGAGTGCTTCAGCAACGCTACTCTGTAATGCAGCTTGTCCCACCAAGACGTTGCTCAAGCCTATCATGTTGGGTAAATCCCAAATATTCTGCTGTCGGGGACGACGCATATCTGCATCTATTAGTAATACTCTTTTTCCTAGTTGAGCCATAGCAACGGCTAAGTTAGCAGAAACAAAGGATTTACCTTCACTGGGTATGGAACTGCTAACCACAATCACTTTTAATGCTTTATCAGACATGGTGAAACCGAGATTTGTCTGAAGAATTTCAAAAGCAGTACTTGCGGGTGAGTAAGGGTTGTTGAGTACGGGTAATTCTTGTCCTTCCTTGTCTTTCTCATCCGCAATAGGAATAGTACCGAGTAAAGGAAAACCCAGAAGCTTCTTAGCTTCGTCGAGAGTTTTGAGGGATTTATCCATTGCTTCAAGTACTAATGCTGTTCCCACACCCAAAAGAATTCCTAGGAATCCACCTAAAGCTAGGTTTAGGGGAACTTTTGGAGAAATTGGTTTATCAGGGACTAATGCTGAAGCAATTACTCTTGCATTACCAACGTTTTGTTTTTCTACTACCTGAGCTTCCTGTAACTGCTTTAATAATTGTTGATAGGTTGATTGTGCTACCTGTAATTTTCGCTGTAGCTGTCGCTGTTGTTGCTCTAATTTTGGTAAAACGCTTAATCTTGCTTGGTTTGATGTAAAAGCTTTTCTGAGTAAACCAACTCGGTTTGTTGCTGCTAAGCGTTCAACCTCAGATTTTATCAGTTCGGCTGTCAGAGATTGCTTTAATTCACCAATTTGCAAATCTGGTTCTCTTACAGATACTCCATTACCGACAATTTGTCCGACTCTTCCTTCAAGCTGATTTCTCAATGCTTGTAATTTTTTTGAGAGATTGATTACTGTCGGGTGTCGGTCAGTTAGCTTAGTTCGCGCTACTGCTAACTCATCTTGTGTCTTCTGAAACTCTGCAAGTACTTGCTGTACTCCTGGTGATTGACTCAAGCTGGATAAAGCAACTGCTTGCTCTGGCTGTAATTTCAGTTGATTTTGCAAAGCTTCAGAGCGGGTCATCGTTTCAACTAATCGCGCTTGAGCTTGAATAATATTCTCTGATAAATTATTAAGACTTCCTACACCAACTTTTGCTTCTTCTTCCAGAGCAACTACACTATTCTGTTCTTTAAATTGACGTAAAGCTGCTTCCGCTTGCACTACCCTGGATTCGACCTGGGGTAATTCTTTTTGCAGAAATTCTCTAGCTGCTCTAACTTCAGCCGTGTTAGTCTCAATATTATTCTCTAAATAATCCGTCATCAGAGAATTTAGCACGTTTGCAGCTTCTTTAGGGTCGGTACTTTTATAAGAAAGCTGCAAAATATCAGTACCCCGAATACTTTTCACTTGAAGTTTTGCAAGCAAAGCTCCATGAGTGAGGAGTTCACCTTCTTCATTTCTAAGATTAAGTTTGGTTATAGTTTCTTGAATAAGAGGGTGAGATTTGATAACTTCAGCTTCGGTATCTAATGGATTGCTTGTATTTGTGATACCGCTGAGTTCTCCAATTTGACCACCTAAACCAGAAAGAGCAGAAATATCATTATTTTTGTTAAAACGTAATTTACCTTCTGCTTGATAAACTGGTTTTTGTCGAAAGGTGACGAAAGCTGCTAACCCAAGAACAGAGCTAGTTACAAGCAGTACAGGTAGCCAGCGTCTTTTCAGAATCAGCCAGTATTGTCCTAAATCAATATAGTCTTGCTCTTCTTGGTTTACTTGCATTTCATTTGTCATAGAACCCACAACTCACACTATCGACTAATCACTAATTTTTTTCGCGAACAATGCACCAATACATGTTGACAGATTTTATATTATTCTCTGATAGACTTTTTATTTAATTCTTAGGAATCACCACAACTAGTACTCGAACAAGCCAACATTGCCGGGTGGGGGCAAGCAGAGGGAGCAGCGTTAGCGGAGCGTGTCCGTTAGGACATAAAGTGCGGTCTTGGGGTCTCCCCAAGTGGAGCAACTTTTCAAGAGAGGGGAAGCGGAGGGAGCAGGGGGAGAAAAAATTACCCTTGTACGATACACCTCTCAAAGTTGACTTGGTGAACTACTGGGGTATTTTTTTCGCAGTCACGCATCAACATAATATTTTGAATACTGCGGTCACCCCTAATTTTTTAATCTCTTTCTAAAGATAGAAGATGTTTATCCATTAATAATCTTATTTTCAATATGCGGGTTGCATTAATTATTTAACAGTATTTTTTCTATTTGAAAAGTCTTAAGGTATACCTATAAGCTAAGCTTCTAATTTATTTTAGGGTTATTTTTAAGTTTGTCTAATTTTTGTATGATTAACAACTACTACTTTGATGGCACCATAGCGTTTCCACTATCAACTGAGGTACAGCGATTACCTTATCCTGATAAAGTTCTGCTTTATATTTTCCCTGTTTAGTAACACAGAGGAGTTTGGAATAAGGTTTAGAGATATAGTTTGATAGATAGTGAAACGCTATACAATTTTTTATTTTGTATCTATAAAATGATAATGTTTGAATTTGTATTTAAACAAATGATAAACAAAAAATATGGACTCAACTAAAATCAACTAAAATTGTATCTAAATACAATATTTATAGTTCATTGTAAACACCCTGTAAGGGGCGGCTAAAAGGTTGATTAGTCCACTTGGCGTAGCTTCCCGAAGGTTATATATCGTGAAATAAGCACATTATACAAATTAAATAGATAACTGTTTAAAATAATTTTTATCCGAACTATACATATCTTTTTTTGATTAGATTTTTTATTAATCTTGTTATTCTTATCAATTACCTATTCGTTAATAAATGAACTGTTTATCTTTAGATTAATCAGTGGTATAAACCACATATAGTCACTCCTCGCAAATCATGAAAAGAAGATGAATACAGATTTTATTTGATTAAATGTATCCTATCTGAACTTGATATTTTTATCCATAGGTCATAGTTTTTTATAGTTGGTAATACTGCCTAATAAATTAATTATATTTATTTCCCTTTTGTGAAATATTTGCATGGTAAATATTCGGCAGAAAATATTACCTTTGTACGACCAAAACTGTGTATAACTTTTAGACAAGGAATAATACTTACTAATGCAGGAGACTCTTTCCCGCAACTCGGTGACTTCAGAGTTAGAAGTTATCAAAAGTGTTCCAAAATTACTTTTGCTAATAGATATTATTAGTTTAGTATGTTATTTAGGATTCACTTTCTGGTTGCGTTTTAATCGGTCGGTAGATTGGCTAAATCCAACTTCTTTTGGATTTATTCTGCTGGTTTTAGGAGCGCTATATTTGGCAGATACTTATAAACCAGATAAACAAATTGCTGGTTTAAGAGCGCCAGCACGTATTATCCTCAGCAATATATTTGTAGCTGGTGTGAGCGCTGCACTTATTTACATATCTGGTGCTTGGAGAAGTAACCCTTTATTATGGCGGAGTGTTTTGCTTCCCACTTTGGCTATGTTTACAGCCTCGACTGTAGCAACGCGAATTTGGACGGCTAAATTGATTCGTCAACATGCTCAAGAAGCTCGTTGGTTGATTTTAGGTGCAAATAAAAATACGATTCAATTTGCTCAAAACTTCCAAGAAAAAAATTCTTTAGGACGTTTGGTCGTTTTAGCGGAAAAATCTGACAATTTAGATTGCTCTGAAGATTCTGATTCTTCTACCAGAGAATATACAGTAGGTACAATTGCAGATTTACCGAATTTAAGTTCTCAAAGTTGGACGGGAGTATTATTAGGAAGCCAAGTCAAGTTATCTGATTCTTTGGTACAGCAATTAATGTCAATAAGATTGCAGGGGATTCCAGTTTACAGATTGCCTGATATTTACGAAAATCTGTGGTACAAGCTTCCTTCATCTTTGTTGCAAGATACTTGGTTTACTTTCAGCACGGGTTTCAATTTAATGTCTGGTGGTTTTAATGCCAGAGTAAAACGAGTATTTGATATGATTGCCTCGGCATTACTAATGTTGATTCTCTCTCCCTTGATGCTATTGGTAGGGCTATTAATCAAGTTAGATAGTAGAGGTCCTATTTTTTATTCTCAAGAACGTACAGGATTAAACGGTATTCCTTTTAAAGTTCACAAATTCCGTTCTATGTATCAGGATGCGGAAAAGCGCGGTGCACAATGGGCACAGGAGCGCGACCCTCGAATTACGCGAGTAGGATATTGGTTGCGTTTAATGCGAATAGATGAACTTCCACAGGTGTGGAATGTGGTTAAAGGAGAAATGAGTTTAATTGGTCCGCGTCCGGAAAGACCGCAGTTTGATGCTCAATTAAAAGAAGCAATTCCTTATTACGACATTCGCTACTTAGTCAAACCAGGAATTACCGGTTGGGCACAGGTGCTTTATCCTTATGGTGCATCCATTGAAGATGCTTATGAAAAGCTATCTTACGATATTTATTACATCAAAAATTATTCCATTTGGTTGGATATAGCTATTTTCTTCAAAACTATTCGAGTTGTTTTGTTAGGTAAGGGTAGATAATTTGAGATTTTGGATTTTGGATTTTGGATTTTAGATTTTTCAGTTGAATAGAATACACCCCTCTACTTAATAAGGAGAGGGAATGGGGGTAAGGTAAATCAGCGGTATATTGCACCCAAATGAAAAGCGCTATATTTCAAAACTAATATTCATCTAAATCTAAATCTAACTTTTATCTATTACATAATCTTTACTTTTGAAGTTTGTATTGTTCATCTCAAACTAAAAACCTTGTTATTCTGGCTATCAAAAAATATTGCCTGTTTTGTGTGTGAAGTGTACCCAATAAGCAAAAATAGATAAATGGACAAAAAAATTCTGGTCACTGGAGGAGCCGGATATATTGGCTCTCACGTTGTACGTCACCTTGGTGAAGCTGGCTATGATGTGATTGTTTACGATAATTGTTCGACGGGTTCTGCTGACTCTATAATTCATGGTGAGTTAGTTCTCGGGGATTTAGCAGATACCGAACTTTTACATAACATTCTTTCTCAACATCAATTTAGCGCCGTACTTCATTTTGCTGCTAGTCTGATAGTACCTGAATCGGTTGCTCGTCCTTTAGATTATTACAGCAATAATACTCGTAATACTCTAAATTTACTGCAATGCTGTCATCGAACTGGTGTAAATAAAATAATTTTTTCTAGTACTGCTGCGGTCTATGGTGAACCGGACAAAGTTCCGGTAACAGAATCGACACCAACAAATCCAATTAATCCTTACGGACGCTCAAAACTGATGAGCGAATGGCTAATTCAGGATTGCGCTGCTGTTTCTGACCTAAATTATGTCATTTTACGCTACTTTAATGTAGCTGGAGCAGAGCCTAGTGGCAGAATTGGACAGATATCTCCAAACGCAACACATTTAATAAAAGTTGCTTGCGATACAGCATTAAAACGCAGACCAGAAATCAAAATTTTTGGTACTGATTTTCAGACTCCGGACGGTAGCGCAATTCGGGATTATATTCACGTTGAAGATTTAGCATCAGCACACCTGGATGCTTTGCGCTATTTAGAAAAAGGCAATCAAAGCGAGATTTTTAACTGCGGTTATGGGAAAGGATACAGCGTTCGCGAGGTTGTAGAAAGAGTAAAAGTAATTTCTGAAACTGACTTTCCCGTAATTGAAACCGAACGTCGTCCTGGAGATCCTGCTTGTGTTATTACTGATTCCGATAAAATTCGTCGATTACTTAATTGGCAACCTAAATATAATCAGTTAGATACAATTATTGCCACTACTTTAGCTTGGGAAATGCAAAAGCAAGTCACGAGTAATAACACCACAAATCTTAGCTTATCTATGTAGTACTCCACCATATTAATTTTGAGGGGTTAACGAGCAGTACAAAAATCTCTTCTACCCCCTCTACCCCCTCCCTATTTTTATTCTGCCAAAATGGTATTATCCATAAGGTGGAGAAAACTACGATGATGCCTGTAATTCTTAGCTTGGATACTGTGGAACTAACAGACGAACAATTTTGGCGTTTGTGTCAGCAGAATCGAGATTTTCAGTTGGAAAGGAGTGCAAGGGGGGAACTGATTGTTATGTCACCGGTAGGAGGAAAAAGCGGTAATCAAGAAGCGGATTTAATTACAGACCTAAGCCTTTGGAATCGTCAAACAGGACTTGGTAAAGTATTCAGTTCTTCGACAATTTTTAAGTTACCACGCGGTGGTGACCGTTCTCCAGATGCAGCTTGGGTCAAGTTAGAGCGTTGGGAAGCTTTGAGTGAAGAAGAACAAGAAAAGTTTCCTCCTATCTGTCCCGATTTTGTGATTGAATTAAGGTCGCGTACCGACCAACTTAAACCCCTACAGGAGAAGATGCGAGAATATCTCGATAGCGGTTTGCTTTTAGGTTGGTTAATTAATCCTCAAGATAAACAAGTGGAAATTTATCGTCCCAATCAAGCTGTTGAAATTGTAAAGTATCCTATAGATTTATCTGGAGAAGAAGTTTTACCGGGATTTAGTTTGAAACTACCTTTTTGAAAAATATACCATTAAAATAATCGTGACTATAGCGCTACGCTAAGGTTAAAGGTCAGAGGTCAAAGGTTAAAGATTTGATTAATGTCCCACCAGCTATTACGTAGTGCTATAAATTTATCTATTGTTTAATTTATGGTTTTCAAATTTCTATTTAAATACAATCGCCAGATTTTTGGCGGTATTTTAATAATTATTAGTTTATTTTTAATCGCTGCTCTTATTCCCAGAAAATGGGGTAATTATTCTAAACAAGCTTGCAATTATCAAGTTTGTGTTGCGAATACAGGGATTCATTCCAATATTTTAATTCCTACTAAGAATGATGTTTATAATTGGCATGATTATCTATCTATAGACAAAATCGGTATTGATGATGCTAATGATTATAAATATCTTAGTTTTGGTTGGGGAGATAAAGATTTTTATATGACGATTAGCTCTATTTCTGATTTTAATTTTTATACTATTTTTAAAGCTGTGTTTCTGCCAACTTCTTCGGTAATGTATGTAAGGGGTTATCAATCACTACCTAAGAATATTGAAGTTAAATGTGTTTATACAAATAAAGCTAATTATTTAAGATTAAACAATTTTATTGAAGCTAGTTTTAAACTGGATAGAAACAATAGGAAAATTCGTATCGGAAACGGTTACACTTCTACTGCTGGTTTTTATGCTGCAAAAGATAATTATTCTATATTAAGAACTTGCAACACGTGGACGGGGGATGGTTTAAGGAAAGCTGATATTAATACTCCTTTATGGGATAGTTTATCTTTTGCAATTATGTTTCATTTGAGAAGTGGTTGCGAAGGAAAACGGTAAAATATAGCAAGGGATTTCATTTTCCAGAATTTTGAAGATACACGACTAGATAATTTGTCTTCTAATATACAGAAATAACAGCTGCTAAATCTTAGATTACTGAGTTAAAACTAGTAACGTGAGTTACATTTGTTGATAACACAGTAAATATAATGGATTTGCATAGTGTAGATAATTATTTACTTCCTACAGATATTAATAAAGTTACCGATTGGGGTGAAGGTTGGAGTTGGTTGGCTGGAGGTACTTGGCTATTCTCCGAACCACAACCAGATATCAAAACTTT
Organism: Cyanobacteria bacterium J06621_15; assembly: GCA_038525335.1. Lineage (GTDB taxonomy): Bacteria > Cyanobacteriota > Cyanobacteriia > Cyanobacteriales > Nostocaceae > Rivularia. Next base: position 9,236 of record JBCBHT010000162.1, read on the forward strand.
AGTAGATATACAGTCTTTGGGATGGAATGAAATTGAGTTTATTAATCCCTCTAAACCCTCTTCAGAAGAGCAATTAGCTATTGGTGCAACTTGTTCTTTAATTAAGCTAATAGAGTATCCTTGGCTGCCAGAATATACTGCTGTAGAAGGTTTTCGAGGTGCAATAAATGCGCTTTCGGCTTCGTTGAAAGTAGTGAACGTAGCTACTGTGGGAGGTAATATTTGTCTTGCATTATCGGTCGGAACTCTTGCACCTATAATGGTAGCTTTAAATGCAAGTTATGAGGTTTGGAATCGGGAAGGAAAATCGCGAATTATTGCAGCAAAAGATTTTCAAATCGGTTCTCGTCAAACGGTTTTGCAATCTGGAGAATTATTACGAAGAGTTTTAATTTCTGGAGAAAATTTAAAATGGCAGGTTAATTATAAACGCTTCGGAATAGCAGCAAGCGACCCTGCTTTAGCTATTGTTGTAACTGCTTATAATTCGGTTGCAAAAAAATTGCGGTTGGTTATCGCAGCGAGTGTCGCTGCACCTATTTTATTGGAATTTGAAGGTAATTTAGAGACAAATTTCAATTATATTTCTTCTTTGAAAAATATAGATTTTATTGAAGATATGAGAGCTAGTGCTGTTTATCGTCGCGAAATCACACAAGTTTTAATTAAACAATGTTTGGAACAGTTAACAGTTAACAGTGAGCAGTGTTAGCGTAGCGTGTCCCGGAGGGACATACAGTTACCATTTACCGATTACCAATTACCAACTTTCTATAATAAATGCAACTTCTAAATTTCAAAGTTAATAACCAACGTCAAAGCATAACTTGTCGTCCTGGAAGCAGCTTACTTTCTGTTCTCCGTCAACTTAATTGTTTCGGTGTACATAGGGTTTGTGAAACCGGTGATTGTGGTGCTTGTACTGTTTGGGTTAATGATACACCAGTACATAGCTGTATTTATCCAGCTATGAGAATTAAAGAACAATCTATAACTACCATTGAAGGTTTATCGACAACTAACGAGTTAGCACCAGTACAACAAGCATTTCTGAAAGCTCAAGGATTCCAATGCGGGTTTTGTACTCCAGGAATGATTATGAGTTCGGCTAAGTTTCCTCAAGGGTCAACAGAAGAGATACTTACTTGTATGAAAGGAAACTTGTGTCGCTGCACCGGCTACCAAGCAATAATCGAAAGTATTTTACTTTATCAAAAGTCAAATGGACGTGACACCGCTGCCACGTCCGCAATTCTCACACCACACTCCGTTGGAGAAAGCGTTCCTAAACAAGATGGAACTGCAATCCTCACAGGTAAAGCATACTACACTGCTGATATTTTGCAATCCGGATTATTACATTTAAAAGTTTTGCGTTCTCCTATACCCCATGGAAAAATCCGCAATATTAACATTGACAAAGCGAAAGTACTTGAGGGGGTGGTCGATATATTTACATACAAGGATGTTCCGAGAATACCCTATACTACCGCTGGACATGCAGAACCGGTTCCCGACCCTTTAGACCATTATCTATTAGATAATAAGGTCAGATTTGTGGGGGATAGAGTTGCTGCTGTGGTGGCTAAGTCGGTGGAGATTGCGACAAAAGCCTGCGAGTTAATTGAGGTTGATTACGAGGTTTTACCTTACGTTATCAATCCGATGGAAGCGATGAAAGATGATAGCGTTGTGATTCATGATGAACCGGAATCTCAACAAATTCCCGATAGAAATCATAATATTGCAGGTGAAATATTTTTGGAATCGGGAAATGTGGAACAAGGTTTTATTGAAGCGGATTTAATAGTAGAAAATACATATACTTTACCAGCAGTACAACACGTTCATTTGGAACCTCATGTAACGGTAACTCATTTAGAATCGGATGGTACTTTGGTTGTTCGCAGCAGTACCCAAGTACCGTTTCACTGTCAAAGATTATTATCGAAACTTTTTAATATTCCTCAAGATAAAATCCGCGTTTATAAACCACAACTTGGTGGTGGTTTTGGCAATAAACAAGAAATTTTAACGGAAGATTTATGTGCTTTAGCGACTTTAAGAACTGGAAAACCCGTACAGTGGGAAATGACCAGAAATGAAGAATTTACCGCTACAAATAGCCGTCATGCTATGACAATTAAATTAAAAACCGGGGTGAAAGCAGATGGTACAATTATTGCTCAAGACTTAGAAATCATTGCTAATACTGGTGCTTATGGCAATCACGGTAAGACTGTGGTGTTTTTATCAGGCTATATTCCTTTGGGTTTGTACCGTTGCGATAATAAAAGATTTACAGCACATGCAGTTTATACTAATACCATGCCTGGGGGTGCATTTCGCGGTTACGGTGCAACTCAAGGTACTTTTGCGATGGAATCTCAAATTGATGACATTGCCAATCAATTAGGTCTTGATATTGTAGAAATAAGACAGAAAAATTTAATTCGTCCGGGAGATTTGGTTAGTTTAGGAAACGATGGAGAGCATTTTAATTTAATTGGTAGCTATGCTGTTGAAGAATGTTTTACTCAAGTAATTAAAGCGTTAAATTACGTTCCCGGTCAACTTCCAATTATCAATAACAATCGTCATCGTGGTGTTGGCTTTGCTGTTTCTATGCAGGGAAGCGGTTTGTGTAAAATTCATACTGCTTGCGTTAAATTATCTCGATTAGCTGATGGAAAATATGAGTTAAGAACCGGTTCGGTTGATGTTGGCACTGGTTCCGATACTACTTTACGACAAATTGCAGCAGAAGTTTTAGGTGTGACAGTAACTGACATTAAAATTATTTCTGGGGATACTCAATTAACACCTTTCGATGCGGGTTCTTATGCTTCTGCAACCATGTATATTTCTGGACAAGCTGTTAAATTAGCCGCAGAAAAATTAAAGCAGAAAATAGCGGGTCAAATTTCACCACACGAGATAATCGAAGTTGAAGAAAGCTATACAGCAGATGAAGCAACTTTAACTTTTGCGGTTCAAGGTGTGGAAGTTGAAGTCGATATCGAAACCGGAAAAGTAGAGGTTTTAAAATGCATTCAAGCAATTGATATTGGTAAAGCAATTAATCCCAAAATCTGTGAAGGACAAGCAACCGGAGGAATTGCGATGGGAATTGGTTATGCTTTAACCGAAGAATTATTATTTGACGAACAAGGAAAAATCACTAATCCAAAATTAAGAGAATATCGCATCCCCACAGCGGCAGATATCCCACCAATGGAAATATTTTTAATCGAAAAAACAGACCCCTACGGTCCATTTGGTGCTAAAGGTGTAGGAGAAATTACAACTAACTGTACTGCTCCAGCAATCAGAAATGCTATCGCTCATGCTACAGGTGCAAAATTACGACAATTACCAATGACACCTGAAAGAGTTTGGAAAAAGCTGTTAGTTGATAGTTGATAGTTGATAGTTGATGATCCACACCCTCCGGGTGAAAGTGGTTAGTTGTTAGTTTTTGTTAATTGATAACTGCTCACTGTTCACTGTATGTCCCTCCGGGACAGGCTACGCTAACACTGCTCACTGATAACTGATAACTGTTCACTGTTACTGTTTGATTCTTAAATCAGCAATGGTAGCGTTGATATCGTAATCAAAGCCTTCTATTTTCGCGGGACTACCAATTTTAACTAAGCTTTCACCTAGTACTGCACCAGTGCTTTGCATTTGAGCTTTACCTGTTAATGTGATGAAAATATCTGTTTCAAACTTTGCGCTGGGGTCTGGTAATTCTTTTACCGAACCGTCGGGTTGAGTTACATTTATGGTGATTGGTAGCTGCTTAACAGATTTTATCGTCATTAATCCGGAGGGTTTATTGTCGATTGTCAATTCTGTTTTTTGACCGCTTTTTAAACTTTTTTCCAACAAAGCTTCAGGACGAAGTAAATTCACACCGTCCACGAATATATCTACTTCTATAAGCTCAGTAGCAGTATTAACCTGAGCATTAGAAGCACTTATATTAGAAAACAAAATTACAAATACGAACATCAACACCGATAATGTGGTGAAGCCCGTTATAATTATTGGGAAAAGCTTTTTATTGAAAATACTTCTCACCCAAGCAGAATTAAAACCATTAGCATTCCAAATTGCCATTAAAATTAATGCCTTTTGATGCAAATTGGACAAACAACGTAGGAAGTCAACAAGTAAAAATGTTGAGCTTTCATACGATAGTAGCGCAACAGTTGACAAATGAGTAATATAAAAGTCTAATATGTATTAATTACTAGTCTATGTTTCAAGACTATGACTAGTAAGTAACTAAAAACACTTTAGAAAATTTAACTTAATGCTGGGGTGAAGAGAATGTCTAGCGTCTATTTGAAGGAAGAAGAGACTTTACAAGTAAGTATGGAAGACTTGGAAAAGTATCTGTATGAAAATCACGAGAGGATAGGGATTCGTCGTAAGAAATTACATAGGCTTCCTATAATAGATGTTAGAGATAACTCCACTAAGAAAAATAATTGATAGTTTTAAATGAAAAATAAATAAAAGAATATACTACTTATCTGAGTCATTCTAGATAGTTGATTTTGTAGTACGTTGGTGGTGTTTATGACGCTAACGTACTACAACTTGCTGTATAAAATCGGGATGGTTTTCTATTTAATGCTTTTACACTGTAGCTGTAGTTCTTTAATAATTTACATAATCTCAAACTCTAACTGATGACTTTTCAGAAAACTATGAGTGAAGTGGTCAACTTCATTTGTGTTGCTTAATTCCAAGTTATAAAAGTCTACTTCATCGTGTTCAAAATAGGGACCAGCGTGCCAAGTTCCGACATTCAATTTAATAAAACAATTGCCGGGAATGCGAAAGGCTGCAATATTTTCTAAAGCAGGTTCATCTATATTATTATTGGGTGGACAAACAGCCATTAACCAATCTTTACCTGCTAAAGAACCTAAGCATTGAGTGCATTTTCCATGACGGGTAATACTATGAAACCTATTGCCGCGTCCCTTTAATTGCATAATGTAAAATCTAGGGACACCTTTATCAAGTACTAATTGAGCATCTTCAGCATCAAATAGTTTGCCATCTTTGCTAGGAAAAATAACTTGTCCGTAAGGTTGAAAGTTTTCTGAAGTTATATTTTGCGCTGATAATTGTTTTACTGTTTTTGTATTACTCATCGTAAATAATGATTTAGAAATAATCTTACATTTGACCTTCAATCTTTAACCTTTGACCTCACAATTCCAATTCTTTAGGAATAATTGATTTAGGAATAATAGAAGCTTGCTTTTGTTTCTTATCGGGTTTTGTATACCAATAAGCCCAAGCAATTAATACTCCTTGGAGAGGTAGTCGAATAGCTTGAAATAAAGGGGAACCTGAATATGGTATGCTTTCAATTTCAATATGATTAATTGCCATATTAATGTTAGCTGGATAAACCGCGATAAATAACGCAATTATTCCCCATGCAGTAGGTTGACTCAAAGGGGGAACTAATAAACCGATACCACCAAGTATTTCATAAAACCCGCTCAGATAAACTAAACCCAAAGGATAGGGTAGTTGTGGTGGCATAATTTTTACGAAAGGTTGAGGAACAGCAAAGTGCAAAATTCCCACGGTTATTAAGGCTACGGAAAGAATAACTCTTAAAAGTTCTTTGTTCTTTTTAATTAATTCCATTTGAGTGAATATAGAAAAATATTACTGTATTATCTAAGTTTGTTCGCTCGAAGTTACTTTGTCTTCCATCGAGAGTGAGAATATAGCAGTTTTCGGTTGAGAGCATACACTTGAAACCTCACCCCGTCCTACGGACACCCCTCTCCTTATTAAGGAGAGGGGAAGGGGGTGAGGTCAATCTGTATTTCATCTAAGTGAAAACCGCTATATTTCAAGTAATTAACTTTTCAATATATAAAAAATATAAATTGTATAAAAAACAAAAAATATGAAAACAGTTGTAATTGGTGGAGTTCCTAGAACTGGTAAATCAAGATTAGCTAATAAATTATTTCAAAATACAAAATCAACGGTGTTTCACGGCGACCATTTGATGAATATTTTATACAATGGTTTTCCGGATTCAGTTAAAGATAAATTTCCAAAGGTATTAATAAAGCTGATTAGAAATATGGGGAAGGAGTTTAACTATACGAGAATATTTGAATCTTGCCATGTTGACCCAATTATTTCAAAAAACAAGTTAAGCTATCCAAGCTATATTTTTTTATTTCTAGGATATCCTCACGTCAATATTGATAATAAAATTAAAGAATTACGAGAATATGGTGCGAATAATTTTGAATGCTGGACTAATCAACACGATGATGAATCATTAATTTTGCATATAAAAAAATATGCCGAACTCAGCCGAGAACACCAATTAAAATGTCAGAAAATGGAGATTTCCTATTTTGATACTTCGGATAATTTTAATGATGTTTGGAATCAAGCTTATGACTATGTGATGCACAAATTGAGTGAATAATTCTTTTAATTATTTAAAATTTATTGATTCAAAACGCAAAGACATAAGCTGATTCTACTTAAGGATATAGAATAGATTGGTGAAAAATATAGAATATTATCGAAACTGGTTCCGAATTAATTTTTTACCCAAAAATTCTTACATCAAGTACTACCCAAAGGCAAAATAATAAGATAATTGGAAAAAATGTTAATGGGTGTAGCATCAAGATATTGGATTTTAGTGAGGATTGACAGTTTTATTCGCTGTAAAAGTGAAATACTCGAAGCAGCAAAAGTTTTTTTTGACGGGCAATTGTCCACAATAACACATCAAAAGGAAATACTGGAGCCGGAATATTCAAGGTTACTTATACAATGTTATCAGTCAAGCGACCATCGTGGTGAGATAGTTGAAAATTATTAAACACTAAAAAACCCGATTTTTACAAAAACCGGGTTTCTAATGCTTTGTCCTATTAATTTAAATTCCTTTGTAATAAGACTTTAATCGTTTAGCAGTCCCCATCAATAGCAATAAATCGCTTACTACAGACATTTTTTCTGTCATAATCTGTGGAGTTCACCACTAGTTAATGACAAATTTAAAATGACGGTTTACTAACTACTCAAAACAGATTCAAGATTCAGAAAACCATTTGCAATCAAGTAACTTGCATAAGTAGTATACAATTCTGCATCAATTGGATGACAGGATATACCGCTTCCAGCAAGTGCGTCTAAAGTATCTTCACAGCTAATAATCGGTCTATTTTCTGTTAAATATAAATCGGGAATTGTCAATTGTCTTTCCGACCAGCGTTCGAGTAAGAATGGACGCAGAGTATATAAAGGATTTTCCTCTGATGTAACATCGTTGATTAATTTATCTTGCCATTCTTCGTAAGGAATCATCTTGATAGGGAAACCGAATGAACTCAACCAGTCAACCAATGTACTCAAAGGTGCTGGTTCTGGATGCTGAAGATGGAAAGCGTTACCGAGAGATTCTTCCTGTGTGGATAGATGAACTATAGCTTTACTTACATAGTCTACAGGTGACATATCTAACATATAGTCTACGTCAGGAAAACACCCCATTTGAAGACAGCCCTTGGTCATTAAGTTTACAAAGTCATCTGTGTTACCAACTCCTGTTTCGCTGTGTCCGGAAATTAAGGGTGGTCTATAAATGGGGTGTTTTCCTGACGTAGACTATATGTTAGATATGTCACCTGTAGACTAT
>JBCBHT010000163.1:0-16879 GCA_038525335.1 Cyanobacteria bacterium J06621_15
AAACGAAGCAATCGCAAGGCTTTGAGTGATGTTTACAATCTGTCACATAGCTTTGTTTATTTTTGCCGACTTACTTAGATATTATTTTTATCCAGTAAAATACTTTTATTCAAACCTTATATATTTAGTTAAAGGAATATTTATTAAGTATATTTATAACCTTGAAACAATCTGATTAATTCATTTATTTACAGGCAAATACTGCGATAAACTATTTTGAAATATTGAAGCGTTAGATTGCAATCTTCAACCATTACAATTTTTGTCCATATATGTAATATGCGCTTAATCAAGATTGCAGCAGGAACTGGTAAATTAAATCAATACTTTTATCCTCTTTTGAGCAATTTCGACTTCTTACTACCTATATTTTCTGTGAGTTGCTAACTTTTCTTACCTTATCTGAAAATACCTAGCAGAAAATAGTAAAGTAGAACGAACGGCTTTTCTATGCCCAATCCCCAATTCCCAACTCCCTAATACAATTTTTTATGGATGCTTTTGCTCCTGTAGCTCCTCAATGGACAAATCAAGCTACTCATGCTTTTGAGTTTTGCTGTCCTAAATGTGGCTCATCTAGTCGTGAAGCTGAAAAAGTTTGGTTAAATAGACGCTCCCCCGTCGTTACAGAAGGGTATCGTCGCAAATGGCAAGAATTTTACTACTGCAAATGTTCTTATGTATGGTGGGCTTGGAGTAACGATAGACCACCTGCTAATAATTATCAATCTTAGGACTTACGCAACAAGAAAATGTCATTGCGACCGGAACGCAGTATAGGGACGCAATCTCAGTATCTGGGGAGATTACGTCGCTATCGCTCGTAATGACGCAATTACGTTAGCTTTGCGTAAGTCCTGAATCTGATAAAGATAACCCCATCTGATAGAGATGGGGTTGCATTGTAGAGACGTGATATACCACGTCTCAATATATTGTGTTTTATGTAATTAGATAATTCAGAAATTTAGAACTTGAAGGTTGTACGTAGAGTACCGACGTAAACTGTGTCGTTATTGTCGTTGTGTTCTGGGTTGAAAATTACCAACAAACCAGGAGTAACGGCAATGTTTTCGTTGAGCTTCATTTTGTAAAGACCTTCTAAGTGGTAAGAAGTATCTTGGTCTGGTGTAACGGTCATGGAGTTGTTAACATCAGTTACTTTGGGAGATTGACCAAAGATTACACCCAAGGTGTTACCTTTAGCACCAAAGTCTTTGAAGCCAAGAGAAGCAGCCCAATATTCGATATCGGCACTTTCATTGCTTTGACCACCATTTTCAACTTGAGCATCAGTTAAACCGTACCAACCACTCAAAATCATCTTTTTACTGAGTTTGAGGCTAGCTTGTACACCGTAGTTGTTGCTGACAGTAGGCTGACCGCTAAAAGGACTGTTAGCAAGACTACTACCTGTATCCTCTGTAAGGTCGTCACCATTGTTACGATAACCACGAACGTAGGTTAGACCGAGGTTCAAGTTCTTCATGGGTTTGAACTCTAACTGACCTAAGTAGGCACTATCGTTACTGAAAAGACCGTTTCCACTAGTAGGATTGTTATTACTATCAGAAAAGTAAGCTACGTTCGCCTTAATAGGAGACTTCTTACCACCTAATGTAACAGTTGCACCAAAGTTACCTTTTGCTACGCGGTAAATAGGGCTGAAACGTCCGTAACGGGAGATAGAACCACCACCACTACTCTTAAACAAGGGATTGAAGACGTTGATATTGTCGTTACTTTCCCCTGCGTTAGCGTCAATTTTGACCTTAGCACCTTTGAAAGGCATAAAGGCATAGTTTAACTCTTCAAGTTCAACGTCATTTCCGTTGTCACCATCAAAGCCCAAACGAGCCATGTTAGTACCTGTTGCACCTCTTAAACTAGGAGTGTTGCGAGCCTGTAAACGAACTCTCAACTTATCCTTACCAGTGAAACTGCTATCAAAGCCTATACGAACGCGGTTAGAAAATATTGTATTGTCATCGAGGTCTGCATTGGGGCTTGTAGCGGTATTTCCATCAGCATCTGCTTTAGTATCACCAAAAGCACCGGATACAGCAAAGATTGCTTCACCTTTCAACTTAGCAGTGGTAGAAAACTGATTGCTTTCTAATTCAGCAGCACGGAATTCTAAAGCATCTACACGACCGCGTAGAGTAGCTAATTCTGCACCATACTCTTCTTGCAAACGCTTCAAGGTTTCCAAGTCTTTAGGAACAACTTGCTCGACTGCGATCGCAATTAATTCATTCATGCGATCCAAACAAGCATTCAAACCAGCAGCGAACTCAAAACGAGTTAAAGCACGGTTTCCACGGAAGGTGCTGTTAGGATAACCAGCAATACAACCGTAGCGCTCTACCAAAGATTGCAATGCTTGGAATGCCCAATCGGTGGGCTGTACGTCGGAAAACTGGGAAACGGATGTTACTTGACTGATTTTAGTGGTTTCACCAGATAGCTCAGCAACAGAAGTGGTTTTTTCGTTTGCTTCACCAGCGAATGCGCTGTTAGCAGCGAAAAATGTTGCAGCAAGAACCACTGGACCCAACTTAAAAACGTTCCAGAAAAGCTTTGTCATTTTTTTCTTTCTCTCACTCACACCTACCGTTTGAATCAGCACAAAATGATTCGTTTTTTCTTCTACGAATATTTTCTTATTGCTGATGTATTAAATTTAAGTTCATGTCTAGTGATTAAAACAAGTAAACTAATACACTTTTTCCAGATTTATTGCTTATCTATCTATTTATCGTTGGAAAAATAAAGCTTATAGGTATATTGACGTTAGTTTACTCTTTAAAGTTTTATAGCAAACTTTTTCTATTTTTTTAGTATTTTTAATCACTATACTTATAAAAAAGATAGAATTCGACCACATAAGTTGTCAGTGGTGTGAGTAGGGAATAGGGAGTAGGAGTAAATAAAAATTTATCTATATTAATGAATGATTAATGCGGTGGAATATTTGTAGCGCTACGCTAAGTTCAAGGGTCAGTCATATATAGCACCAGCTGGATAAAATACATCCCTCTCCAAGATAGCGGCTACCGTGTACACACAAGTACCCGCATACGTTTCAGGAATTTTAGACCCCTTAAATCGTCATTGCGAGGAGGAACGACGTTAGCGGAGCGTGTCCGTTAGGACATAGCAATCCCAACACCTTGCGATGATCCACAGCTTCGCTGAATGCTTCGCTTCGCTCGCAATGACAGCCTTTGAGCGGTTTTTACCTAAATCTGAGTCGCTTCCAGATAGGATTTTAGGACTTCTGTGTACACCGTAGCCCTGATAAGGAGAGGGTATGGGGGTGAGGTAAATCAGCGGTGTATTCCACTCAACCGAAAAGCGCTATGTTAATTAATCCAAAATAAAAAAATCCCGCTGTCTATGTTCGCGACAACGGGCTAATTTTCTATTTAGCAATATTGTGGGTTAGTTAAGAAAAGTTTTCTAACTGTAATCAAAAACTGAAGGTAGTACGTAAAGTACCCACATATATAGTGTCGTTATTTTCGTTGTGTTCTGGATTGAAAATTACCAATAAAGCAGGTGTTACCGAAACATTATCGTTTAATTGCAGTCTGTACAAAGCTTCCAAATGATAGGAAGTGTCAGGGTCTTCGCGAGTATTAATGTCATTGTCGGTGACTTTTGGAGGCTGACCGAAAATAATTCCTAAAAGACTGTTTTTTGTACCAAAGTCTCTTATACCCAAATTAGCAGCCCAGTAAAACACCTCTGCATCTGCACCTTGAGTTGCTCCTGCTAAGGATTCCATAGTAGAATAACCAGCCCAACCACCAACACTTATTTTGGAAGCGGGTCTGAAGTTCGCTTGAACGCTGTAATGATTACCAGTACTAGCTGAATTTCCAAAGGGAGAATTAGCGAAACTGCTACCCGTACTTCTAAACAAATTTACTCTGTTTCCTCTACCACTATTACGATAGGTACGAGCAAAAGTAAAACCAACATTTAGAGATTCAGAAGGTTCAAAGTCTACTTGACCAAAAACGCTATTAGCACCATTGAAAACTCCATTTGGGTCTTCTGGGTCGCTGGGTCTGCGTGCTAAATAAGCACCCGTTAATTTAATCTTTCCTTGAGGATTAGCAGTCACGGTAACTCCAGCACCACCAGCACCTTGTCGATAAATTGGGCTGAAACGTCCGTAGCGCGATATTGAACCGGTTCCGCTATCCTCAAAATCAGGGTTAAAGGTATTGACGTTTTTAAATAACTCAGCATCGTTTGCGTCAACTTTAACTCGTAAAGCTTTACCCAAGTTGAAAGCATAGTTAATTTTATCAATACCAACATCGTTTTCAGATTCGCCAAAAACATTGTCGAAGGAAAGACGAGTCATATCGGTACCGGTAACACCGTCTACAAAAGGTCCGCGATTATATCTAGTGATGTTACCAGCATTCAAACGCACTTGTAGCCGGTCGGTACCGCTAAAGCTACTAAGCAAATCTAGTCGGACGCGATTGGTAAAGGTTGTATTACTATCAAGGTCGGGATTATTATTCGGATTGCTATCAATATCTGCTTGTTCGTCACCGAAAGCATTGGACAAGTTAAATATTGCTCGACCTTTCAATTTAGTTGTTGTAGAAAATTGGTTAGCTTCTAATTGAGCGGTGCTTGCTTCTAATGCATCTACACGACCGCGCAAAGTAGCTAATTCTGGAGCAAATTCCGACTGCAACCTTTGTAAAGTGATTAAATCTTCCCTAGTCAGTAAATCTCTTGTTGCTGCGGTGATTAACTCATTAACCCGATTCAAGCAAGCATTTAAACCAGCTGCAAATTCATAGCGAGTCATAGCGCGATTACCGCGATAGGTACCGTTAGGATAACCTGCTATACATCCATAGCGCTCTACTAAAGATTGCAATGCTTGAAACGCCCAATCTGTTGGCTGTACGTCAGAAAACTGCGATACTGAAGTTACCTGACCCATCGGATTTTCTTCTGATAGTTCGGTAACGTTTGTTAGCTGTTGTTCTTCTGCTAATACAGGATTTGCAGCAATACAAGAAACTGCTGTTAAAACTGAGCTTAGCTGGAGAAGATTGTTAAAACGCTTTTTCATAATGGTTGACGATTATCCCCTGACAACTTGATATCGAAACATCTAACCATAAGTAGAAACTTTTACTTATATATATTTGTAAAGTCAGCGATTTTACTTATGAAGTAGTTGAATATTGTATCAGCATGACGTTGCAGGGTAATTCTACTTAAGGCATAGAATTAAAAACGCTTTTCTATGACTTCAGGATTATTTTATCGCTGCAAAACTGAAATTCCCAAAGCATTATTTCAAGGTTCGTAGTTGCGCTTTAGCGCCAACTATATATGATATCCAACCGATAAATCATTTACTACAAACCCATCAAAATTAATGTGGTGGGGTACTAGTATTCGACCACAATAAATATGATGGGTTAGGGCAAGCAGGGGGAGCAGGGGAAGCAGGGGAGCAGGGGGAGAAGAGGATTTTTGAGATTTACGCATACCCATCAAAATTAATGTGGTGAAGTACTAGTATTCGACCACATAAGTTATGAGGGGTAAAAATCAATTTGATTGAAAATCGAACAATCCTCTAAACCCTCTTCCCTCTGCGTCCTCTGTCTTGGAAAGTTGCTCTTGGGGGAAACCCCCAAGACCGCACTTTCCGCTGCGCTCTCTGCGGTTTTTTTATAAACGCTCTCGACCCCGCAAAATTAATGTGGTGAAGTAGTAGTCTGTCACACTAACTTTGATGGGTTCTTAGTTATAGAGTGATTAGCCTTCGGATGCGAAACATTTGGCGCTATGAGCGGAGCTTTCTCGCAGAGTAAGCGCAACTACTAACAAAGAGATTTACCGCTTAAATTTAATGTTGTCAAACCATAGAAATAACAAAAAACCTCCTAAAAAAGGAGGCATTATCTGTAATTTAATTAAATTATAGAACTAATGTTCTTAACTGTTCACTGATAACTGATTACAAAGTATTTCCAGTTATGGGTTGGGGTTCTGGGGCTGATGGTTCAACTACTTCTGGTTCGGCTGGTTCTGGTTCCGGTGGATTGAGATAATCTCTCCAGGTACGGATTTGGTTTTGCGCTGAATTGTAAGCTTGAGTACCTCTGGGAACCAACTTTGCTGTTTCAATTGCACGAACAATATCGGATTGACTTTGAGTACGAGCAATATCAAATAGTTGTTGACTCCATTGATCCATGGCAATTCTAGCATCGTTACGTAAACCAGTACCTCTGGGTACCCGACGTGCTAACCTAATTGCTTGTGACAAAGCTTTTGGAGTTCCACCTAATGCGACTTCTCTGGCTTTTCTCCAATTTGTTGTCGCGGATACTTCTGCTTGCCATTCATTTATGTCTCTTTGGGCTTGTCGCGATAGTACCCTTCCGGATTTAATTTGTTTTGCCGTGCTAATTGCGGCTCTCAAGTCTCCTCTATTTGCAAGGGAGCGGGCTTGGTCTAAGTAAGGCTGGTCTTCTACTCGCTGAACTCTTCTAGTCCAAGCGGCGATTTTTTTCCGTGCTTCTGGATATAAAGAACGTCCGCGACGTATTCTCTTTGCTTCAGCAATGGCTGCTTTCAAAGAAGAAGTGTCTCCAAATAGTGCTAGTTCTTCAGCACGTTCCAAATATGGTCTGTCTTCAATTGTTTGTACCTGAGAAGCCCAATTATTAATTTCTGCTCTAGCTTCTTTAGCCCGAGGATTGCTTCTAGGAATCATTTTTGCTTCAGCAATTGCGGCTGACAAATCGCCGATGGAACCTTGAGAAGCAAGAGTTCGCGCTCTTTCTAAACGGGAAACATCCTCTATTTCTAATTGCCAAGTAGCAATCAGTTTTTGGGCTTTCTGGAAAATTGGTCGATTTGAATCAATTTCCTGTGCGGAAGCAATTGCAGCTTCTAAACCGGAAATTGTTCCCGTCCAAGCATTTCTTTGGGCTTCAGCTAAAGCAATAAAATCTGTAGTTTCTGGTTCTATTGAAGAAATTGGCGGAATTCTTTGAGCAATATAGATAGCTTCATCTGCGTCTCTCTGCTCTAATCTATCTTCGGCTAATGCCAGCATCCGAAGTCCAAAATCTGGGATTGCTTCCTGAGCTTTCTGATAAACGTAGCTGTTTTTACCTATAGACTCAGCGAGTTTAATTGCTTTAATTATTTGGTCTACATTTTTACTCTTTGATAAACTTTCTGCTTTTGCTAACTTCTCGCCATCTTCTCTAGCACCGATAATTAAATTATTTAACTCTTCGTATTTAGTACTCGCCCAAAATTTATTATTTAAACGTAATAGTTTTGCCGACTGCATAAAAGCAGATTGCCAGCGCTGCTCGCGCATTTCACCTTCTGCTTCTTTGTAAATATCTTGTGCTTTCGACCAAGTTAATTTCCAACTATCTACTTGATCTTCTACCAATTCAGAAGCAGAAAGGTCTTTAGGAATTTTACGAGCAATTTCAATTGCTTCTTCTAATCTACCCGCTTGAAAACTCTGGTCTGCTAGCTGCAATATATCACGAGACCAATCTTCAACACTACGGTCAATCTCAGAACGCAATGGATGATTCTGCGGCAAATTCTTGACTAAATCAATAGCTTGAAGCAAATCCTTTACCGTTTCCTTAGAAGCCGCTAACTGAGCGCAGTGCATCCGTACCGAAGCGCTAGCCAAAGGCCAAAAGATAGAAGGACAGTTGGGTGCTGACGGCAACTTGAACAAAATTCCCATTGCCATAAATCCTATCGTACCGGGTACGAAAGCGAGCAAAAATGCCCATAAAACCCAACTCGTCAGCCAGCGCGGTAATTTTCCAGAACTGCTATGTGCCGGAACAGTTTCTTTTGAATGACTTTGTAAAGTCATTTTCTTTGCATTGCTTTTGTTTTTGCTTGACACCGATTTAGAGCTAGAACCTAAGGGCTGGGAACCATATTTACGTTCGGTGGATTGTTCCGTATTGAATAACCTAGTCATATCATCTGACTGCGTTCTTCTAGCTGCTGACCAGCCATCTGGAATATCCCGTTCTGCCATCTCTCACACCAAATTATATTAACAGGGGTTTGTTGACTTGAGAAAGCGATTAGCTGTGGTTATAGTAACTTTCTCACCATAGAAAAAGCTATGTTTACAGAATTATATCTCCACAGATACCATTACTTCCTACAATTTGCGCGTACTTTTTTATACAGTTACCGTGAAATCGAAGATTCAGCCCGTAAATCAGCAATTAGTTCGGCTAATTGGTCGCTACTAGCTTGGTATACTTCGCCACAAAATTCGCAAGTTGCTTCTGCACCATTATCGGATTCAATCATATCTTGCAGTTCTTCTTCTCCTAAAATCTTTAAAGCTCCTAACATTCTGTCAAAAGAACACCCGCAATGAAACCGTAGAATCTGGGTTTCTGGAAATATGTGAAGCCCCATATCCCCTAATATATCTTGAAAAATTTCTGGCAGACTTTTCCCAGCTTGTAACAAAGGTGTAAATCCTTGAAGCGCTGCAACACGGGATTCTAATCTTTTTACTAAAGTCTCATCTCTAGCAGCTTTAGGTAAAACTTGAATTAACATACCTCCTGATGCTGTGACTCCCTGCGCTCCTACAAATACCCCTAAAACGACAGCTGAGGGTGTTTGTTCGGAAGTTACCAAATAATGAGCAATATCCTCTCCAATTTCTCCAGAAACTAGTTCTACAGTACTAGAGTAAGGATAGCCGTAACCGACATCGCGAACTACATATAGAAAACCGTTACCAACAGCACCTCCAACATCTAATTTGCCGTATTGGTTAGGAGGCAATTCTATATTAGGATTTCCTACATAGCCGCGTACAGTTCCATCTAAGCCTGCATCGACTAAAAGACCTTTCAGAGGACCGTCACCTTTAATTCGGACATTGACTCTAGAGCCGACTCGCTTCATACTCGAAGCCATCAATAAACCAGCCGTCATAGTCCGACCAAGTGCTGCTGTAGCCACATAAGAAAGTTTGTGACGTTCTCGTGCAACAGAGGTCAAATTTGTAGTAATAGCACCTACTGCACGAATTCCACCGTCCGCAGCTGTAGCGCGAATTAACTGATCCGCCATTAATTAACCTTACACTTCTTAATATACAAACTTTCTATATTGTATGATGTTTACTTTCTGAGGATGGAATATTATCAAAACGCTTGTTAAGCACAAAACAAAATTATTTTATTTCCTTTTAAGGATTAGAGAGCATAAGAAATTATGCATATAATTTTAAAGCGGGATAGGTGGGATAGGAGTAATTAGGAAATAAAAATAGTTTTTCTAGTAATTAGGTAATTGAATAACTTTTTGGGTCAGGATACATTTATCTTTGCCATACTATATTAAGAATTTACTTAATATGAATGAAAAATGCTCGGTAGTTTTCAAACAACTCAACTGCGGATAGAAATTGATGCATCACAAAAAGCAATTAGTGAAAGCTTGTTGCACCCAACGGAACTAGGGAAATGGTTGCCTAGTGGAAAATTGCCTTCCGGAATGCCAGAAGAATTGCATCAAGGATTTGAGTTTACCACCCAAATGGGACCTTTATCAATTCATCACCAAGTAGATATAGCTTCTCCAAACAGTTTGCGATTGCTACTGAGTCAAGGAATTGACGGCTTTCATGAGTGGTATTGGGGAGAGGGTTGGGTACAGTCTCGCTTAGAAGGGATATCTATGCTTCCTCTTTCTCTTGGTCAAACAGCAAGTTTATTTAGTCTGCGCCAATATTTGAAATCAAAGCAAAATTAGGTGCTGTTGTTAGTGGTTAGTTGTTAGTGGTTAGTTGTTAGTGGTTAGTTGTTAATGGTTAGTGGTTGATTGTGAAAGTCTAATCACATAGCAATCAAGTTTTCTGGATATGAGAGCAACACAATCTTTTGAACAAAAACAATGAAGACTCAAGGTTTTATGCTTCGAGAATCAACTATCAATTAACAACTATCAACTATCAACTATCAACTATCTTCTAACCAAGACTTTTTTTCGCTTCTTCAGCGACTGCTTCAACTTCATCCGACACCAAAGTTTCTAAAACTGGTTTAGCTTCGGGAGTACCCAATCGATTTAAAGCTTGAGCAACTCTAAACCTAATTTGCCAATCCGAATCCTTAGAATAGGGGGCTAAGATAGATACTGCTTCAGCATTACCTAACTCTCCCATGGAGCTAATAGCAGCAGTTTTTACCAAGTCATTATCTTCTGAAAGTGCTTGCTTGAGCAATTCAAAACCTCGCGGTTCCCCTAGTTCTCCTAAAGCAGCAATCACGCTCAATTTGATAATCCAATCCTCAGTAGATTTATAAAGCTGTTGTAAATCATCAAAAGCAGCTACTAATTTTAAACCTCCCAAACAGTCTGCTGCTGCTGCTTTGACATCAGCTTCGGGGTCTTGGAGTAATCCCCGCAATAAACTTAAAGATTTATCTAAATCTTGCGTACCTAAAGTATCAAACTGACTGACAGCAGAATATCGTACCCGAGCGTTGGTATCTGTAATCGCACTTTGAATTAACTCAAAACCAACTGCTGGTTCTAATTCTCGAATTTCATTCACTCCCCGTAAGCGGTCACCTAAATCTTCACTTTCTAACTTTTTTTTTACAGTTTCTGGAGTAATACTCATAATATAAATCTCTATTAATTATTAGTTGTTGGTTGTTAGTTGTTAGTTGTTAGTTGTTGGTTGTTAGTTGTTAGTTGTTAGTTGTTAGTTGTTAGTTGTTAGTTGCGAATTCTTCAAGTATCTACTATCTACTATCCAATAACTACTATCTACTATCCAAATAACTATTTTTGAGATTGTGCCATATCGCGAATAATATCGCTTAATGATAGAATACCAACGATTTGTTCTGATTCATCGAGAACTGGTAGACGATGAATTTTGCGGTCACGCATTATTTTTGCAGCTTCACTTAAAGGTTTGTTAGGTGAAGTCGTAATCGGTTTTTTGCTCATCACTTCCCCAACAGTTTGTCCTAAAGCTTTTTAAGCTTCCACGGTCTGAAGACGCGGGGATTTCTGAAGAGTCCACAATCGAACTTTCTTAGGCTGACTTAAACAACCTCTACTGATTCCACTAAGTTCTAAACCTAGCTTTGTCGCTACTTTACGGATTATGTTTGCTGCTCCATTGCAGTCAGCATTTGTCAAATAGCCTTTACTTGATTTATACAGACCACGCTTTATTCTTCTACCTGATTCCTTCCACCCGTCGGGTTTTTCACCATGTTTAGGCAATTCGTCAGTATCCAAGAATGAAGCTTTGGAGGTATAAGATTCCTCTGTCTCTACAAATTCAATATCGTATTGTTCGCATAATAGTTCAATACGGTTTTTTAGTTTTGCTGTAGGGATTTGAACAAACTTTTGATTGTTCTTTTTTCCCATGTCGCTATTATTTTTCTGCCCTTCATTCCAGCCAAAAACAATTGTCCCTATATTGTTTTCTAAGCAATGATTAACAACAATTCTTGCCGCTTTATTAACTGCATATCTCATTTGGCGATTACGTTTTTCAGTAATTCTTGCTAGTTTCTTAGACCAAAAACCTTGAGGCTTGTTTTCTTTTATTTTGGCTACAGATTTGTTGTACCACTGATTTAATGATTTTAGATGCAATCCATCTACAACAAAGGATGTACCTACGTTAGAGACACAAGTTAGCCAGTTGTTCAAACCGTGGTCTATACCTAAAACATTTGATTTTTTAAGCTCTATAGGCTCAACATAAGTTTTGTAAACAAACTCAGCATAGAAGCAACCGTTACGAGGTAATATTCTTATTTCTTTGATGTTTGACCAGTTCAAATTAGTTGGTAATGGTAAAAAAAAATTCGATATTCCAAACCATGCTTTGACTTGATTTCCTAACGGGAATATAATTAAACCATTTTTTAATTTAAGCCATCTTTTAGGATAAGTTACAGTAAATAAACCACCAGATTTTCTATATTTTGGCGGTTTCGGTTTTTGGTTTAATTCTCCTTTTTTAGCTTTTGACAATAGCTTTTTAAAAGACCTAAAAGCTTCACCAACATTTAAACAAGTTTGCTGCATTGACGAAGCATAACCAGCGTTAAAATGCTTGTTAGTTTTCATCTGAGCCGTCAAATCATAACCGCGAACAATCTTCCCGGTTTTGAACCATACTTGACGAGCATAATAAACTGTGCAGTTATATAAATTGTTAGATTGATAACAAAGGTATTCAATGATTGCTTGCGTTTCTTTGTCTGTTTTTATCAATACTTGCTGACAGCCAAACAATTAAATCACCTCCTAAAACGGTTTGCTAAATGACCCACACCATAATAGGCATTGAGTATCTAGGCAGATAAATCTGCTTGAGTCACTTTTCCACCCCGGCTTAAAAACGCGGAGCTACCAAGTTCCCATACTATTTACGTGTAGCTCGCGTTCGTATTCTATAGGGTTTTTGAGATAAATTACGCTATCAAAAATCATAAAGTACGCTGGTGGAGTAACACCAGTTTGTTGCCACATCAGGTCAGTTTCAGAAATAATTCCGATTAACTTACCGTCATCATCCACTACAGGTAAACCGCTAATATGTTTTTCTGAAATGATTTTAATTGCTTCGCGTAAAGGAGTTTCAGCCTTTACCGTTATTGGGTCGCGAGTCATCACTTCAGCAACACTTTTCAACATATACCGCCATTTTGTTTTTATTTTCTCTGTATTAATTGTAAAGAATTGCGGGTCTGAAGCTCGGGGGGTTAATAGAATGTTACTTAATTGGTTGTTGGTTGTTAGTTGTTAGTAGAATAATTGCAACTAATCACTATCTACTATCTACTATCTACTATCCACTAGCCACTATCCACTATCCACTATCTACTAACCACTATCCACTAACCACTATCTACTATCCATACTCAGTTTCACAAAATTCTTTTAACAAATCGATGCAGTTTGCAATTGCTCCTAAATGTGCAATTTCATATCCGTGAGTGTTTTGAGTGGGAAAGCTCAAACAAGCACCACGGGGAACGTGACCGAATTTCATTGCAATTGAAGCATCGCTACCAAACTGACTTAAGGTGGCTAATTGTACGGTCATATCGATTTTTTTCGCAGAATTGCGGAGTTGTCCGTTGAGATTTTCATCGTATATTCCGTAGCTATCCTGAGAAAGTAAAACCGGATTTTCACCGTCTTCGATGGTATATTCTGGGGAAAGCGGACAAATTTCTAAAGCAATCATTGCATCTAATCGCTGATTTTGAGAAAAATAAAGCGCTCCAATTGCTCCGACTTCTTCTTTTGCGGAAGCTACTAAATATACATCTACAGATGGCTGTTTTATTTGTTCTGCTAAAGCTAATAATATGGCTACCGAAGCTTTATTATCTAGTGTATAGCTGCCAATATGATTTTTTAAACGGATAGGATGTTTACGGTGTTTACTAATAACCATTCTGGTTCCGGGACGAATACCAGCGTTTTCTAATTCTATAGCGCTACATTTAGTTTCAACCCAAGCATCTTCCCATTTCAAAGCTATATCTTGCTGAAACATTTTTTGCGGTGATTCGTGGGATACGTGACGGGAACCGAAGCTGAGAATACCGCTAATTGTTTGATTATCACCAAGTAAATCCACTACTCCTTCACCGTAAACCCAGGGATAAGCACCTCCCAATTTACGAACTTCGATGATTCCAGCTTCACCCACAGTTTTGACAATTGCGCCAATTTCATCTTTATGAGCGGTAATTGCAATCGGATATTCGCTACTTTTTCCGGGAATTTTAGCAATTATATTATCGGCTCTATCTTGCCATACTTCTATTCCTAATGTTTTGAATTGCTCAATTAAGTATTGATTAATTTCGGTTTCTGCACCACTAGGAGAATGATGCATTACTAATTTTTCGATTGTTTGAAATAATTGGTCGTAATCTGAATCTGACATTATTAATGTTTTACTCGTTATTCCCAGGTTGGGTTAGACACGAAATTAGAATTTCATTCATAACGACAATATATTATCGTGTGGTAACCCAACATAATGGTTCTAATTTAAACGAGCATTTATGACAAATTGAGTTTATTTATTTAATTTCGATTATTTTTTACCTTTACGCTTTAATAGTCCTACTGTACTGATTGCACCAATTGCTAAAATACTAAAAATAGTTGAAGGTTCGGGAACGGTTTTATGTTTAATTGCACTTAAGGTTGCATCCGCTACTAAACGGTGACTTTTTGAAGTTGGGTGAAATTCATCAAAGAAAATAAATTCATTGGGGTCTATAGCTTCGGAAAAGAAACTTCCGTTTGGATTTATGCAGTTATCTACTATATTTCCTATGAAACCTATTACACAAGAACTGGCCGGATCTTGGGAAAAACCAAATTCTCCTGGATTTGCAACTACCCGACTAAATAAAGAATTGATATCAATGGGAATGATATTTACATCAGAATTTTCATCAAAACTATTCAAAGCTTGGTCTAATAATGCATTGTGTGCATCCGTGAGTTGAGTTAGTCCTGCGGAAAATTCATCTCCCCGAGGGGTTGCAAATGGAATTCGACCTAAATCTGGTAAATTAAATACTGCAATATTTTTTGCACCTGCTTGAGCTAATGACCCAATTGCATTCGATAAATTCCCGACTGTTTGATTGGGGTCTGTTACGTTTCCAAATAAATAGTCGTTAGCACCTCCCCAGATAGCGTAAAGTGCATTTGGGTCTGCTTGTTGACTATTTTCTTGTAAGTTTTGGGTAAATAAACCAACTTGTCCTAAAATTCCTGGTAAATTTGGGTCGGGAATCAAAGCATTATCTAAGCCAGTAGAAGAACCACCAATCGCAAAATTAACACCTTCTGTAGGAATATTGGTTTGTGGTGGAATAAATGTAGTTGGAATTAATCCTATTTCATCTCCAACAAAATCTACCCAGATTTTACCATTGGAAAAACGTCCTTCCGAGTAAGGAGGCTGGGGAGGAACTAAGCCTTGAGAAGCATTAAATACATTTCCCGTATCCGAAAGACTATCGCCAAATACGTAAAATTGACTAAAGTTGCTAGCCATTGCTTTCATCGGCAGCATAAATGAGAAAATAACAAATCCTGCCGTTGTTAATGCTTTTTTCATACTAATTTGATTATTTATCTTATTTTTTGAGATATTACGCAAATCCACTTGTTTAAACAGGAATTTGTGAAACGTTCTCTATTCAACGTCTTGCATTCTTCAAAGCTTTTGTTATTGAACCATATAGACCACCGTAAAATTACCAGGTAGTTTAATTTTTATAGGGTTTTCATAATTAATAAAACATTTATGAAGATATAGTTAAATATTCATATTCTCAGATTCTCTCAATATTTATATTAAGAGTTTTTACTCATTACTTATTGCTGCTTTAATGTCAATGCTTCTTTTGCCGATATTCCTTCACTTTCCCTACCGAAATACCATAAAGCAGCAGCAGCTTCAGCACGAGTTACAGCTTTTTTTGGCTGAAATAATGTTGTATAGCCAAATACTCTACGAATATTAGATTGGTCGCCGTTTTGATAATCTGCAATTAATGCTCTTAATGCTTTAGGGTCGATTTTTCCTACATCTTGGAAACCCCAGGTTTGTTTAACTGTATCCAAAGAAGCATTAGGTAAAGCTTGACGGGTATCCAAAGGAATTTTCCACAAAAGCATTTGTTCGCGGGTTAAAGGTGCATCTGGACGGAACAAAACTTGTGTAGAATCACCAGATAAGGAGCTAGGAATTAATCCAGCTTCAGCTAATCCTTGAATTGCTGCAAAATCGGGGTCGGATTTAGCAACATCACTAAAAGCACTTTTATTTGCTGCACTAGCTAAGCGAATTTGCTTAGAAGGAGAGTTCGCGTACATTGCATTATTCGCAGCAACTAACCAACTAGCATATTCGCGACGGGTAATATTTTTATTCGGTTGAAATTGGTTTGCAGGGTTATTAGTTTTAGCTGTATTAATTGGAGCGGTAACAACACCTAATGCTGCTAAATCATTGATATATGATTGTAATTCTTGTGGTGCTTTGTTTAAATCATCAAATTCTGCTGATTCAAGAGTAGTTTGAGAATTATTCTGTGGTTGATTTGCTATATTTCCAGGTTGTACTGGACCGATAAAATCGGGATTTGTTGTGTTTGAAGGATTTGGAGTTGAAGTAGTTTGTGAAGCTGTAGTACTGGGTGAATAATCAATTCGTAATTCAGTAGTTGCATTTTTTGGTTCAACTACAATTTTTATTTGTGAGTTATTCCGTTCTGCTGCAAATTCTCCTTGCTGTCCATCTTCAGGAGATTTTATCACTTCCCATTTATTCGACCTCAACTGATTGCGATAAAAACTGACTATGGAATTACTGGGGTCAGAACTAGTCCAAGAAGCGGATACTTTTCCACTATTATCGCTGCTTGGGTTAACCGACTGTAATTCAGCGTTGGGATATATCGGTATTTCTTTGGGAAAATTAGCAGGTAAAGTTTTGGCTGGTGGTGAGGGAGTATTATTTACTTGCTTTGCACCGAAAACCACTGGATTATCCTTCAGTTTAGAGTCAGCTTGCAGGGATTTCTCAAGATTTTCTGCAAACGGAGTGTTAGCACAACCGGCAATGGTTGATAATAAGACAGCCAAACTAAAAAGTACACCTGAATATTTACAGTGCAGCACGGGAGTTTATTTATAAGACTTCAACTATTACAGTAGCGCAGACTGCGAATTTGTAGGTTGGGTTAGGCGCACCAAAAAGTTAAAGTTTTTAACT
>JBCBHT010000164.1:0-16859 GCA_038525335.1 Cyanobacteria bacterium J06621_15
AAACGAAGCAATCACAGGGACTGCGACTACTTCGCTTCGCTCGTAGTGACGGTAAATATTTTTGTTGACTTACTTAAGTGAGACGACTGATTTTAACTATAGAATTTATCTAATTTCTTTCTCAAAATGAAATTTAGAGATAAATCTTGGGAATACTAACTTTACTAATCATTATTTACAGGGAGCAAGCGGTCGATGCAAACAAATAAATGGAATTCAAGTTTAAAAAATACACTTCCTTTACATATACCCACAGAATTTATCAAAAAAAATCAAGAATGTAAGGATATTCAGCAAATTGATGGAGCTTTACAAGCAGATGTCTCATTTAAAGATGAAGAACAATCCTTTGAAGCATCCCAGTTATTGCAGCAAGGGATTCAACAGCAACAAGCTGGTGACTATAATGCTGCAATCAAAGCTTTACAGCATTCTAGTGCATTGTTTCAAGCCTATGGTAAATCTTTGAAACAGGCTCAAGCACTTTCTTATTTAGCACTGGTAGCTTATTGCTCTGGTGACTATAAAAGCGTTATCTCTTACGCTCAACAATGCTTATCTCTAGCGCAAGAAAATGAAGAACAACGCTTGCAAATACAAGCTCTTTCACATTTAGGCAATGCTTACCGTCATTTAAAACAGCAATCTGAAGCTATCAAGTTTTTACAAGAATGCTTGGCAAAAGCTGAACAAATACAAGATAGCCGTTCTCAGATAGCTGCACTAAATAATTTAGGATTAGTTTATAAAGCTTCAAATAATCTTTCAAAGGCAATAGAATATCAAGAGAAAAGTTTAGAATTAGTGCGTGAACTTCGCGATAACTGGGGAGAAGAACAAATATTAAAAAATTTAGGTAATGCTTGGTATGCTTTGATGAATTATTCAAAAGCAACCAAATATTATGAGGATTGTATTGTTGTATCGCGCTTACTGAAAAACCGTCGTACTAGTATTCAAGTATTAAAAAATCTTGGCAATGCTTATTATGCATTGGGTGAGTATCAAAAAACAATTATTTATTATGAAGAACGTTTAGAATTAGCAAAAGAAACTAAAGATACACGCGCTCAAGAACAATCTTTGGGTAGTTTAGGAGTTGCTTGTGAAGCTTTAGGAAATTATGAAGGTGCAATGTCTTATTACGAAGAACGTTTGCGAATAGCTAAAGAAATTAAAGACCGTCGCAGTCAAGACCAAGCTCGCGCTAGTTTGAAAACTGCTTGTTATGCTATTGGTGATTACGCTAGAGCAATGAAATACGATTAAGGGAGTGGGGAGTAATGAGTAGCGAGTAGCTAGTAGCGAGTAATGAGTAAAGAGTAGTATTTTTATTTCCAATCATTGTGATAGGTAAAAAGTTTGTAGGAAGAATTTTAACTCGATGATTAAGATAGCAAATCCCCGCTAATAACCCATCCAAAAATCCAAAGATTCTTATCTTCCCTACTCGTTACTTGCTACTCTCTACTTGCTACTCTCTACTTGCTACTTACTACTCCCTACTCCCTCATATAACCGATTGCTGCTCGACATATCTTAATGCTTCTTCAGTTTCGATTTGAGGAAATTCTACATAGAAATTACTTACACTTAAAAAAGATTCAGGTGTTGCTAAAGCAATAACCTGTTCCCCCCATTTATACAGCCAAGGTATTAATTTTTGAGGTAGGACGGGGGTACAAAGCCAAATTTGAGCAGGTTTTAATTTTCTCAAAGCGGTTGCTGCTGCTGCTATGGTCATACCTGTGGCAATACCATCATCAATTAAAATAATAGTCGCTCCCTCAGCCGAAACTTGAGAACAAGCAGGACTCAACTTTGTCTCCAAAGATTTGGCACAATCTATAGCTAAATTTAAACTTGCTTGACGTTTTTCTCGCGAATAGAATTTGAAGCGAAATATCCTATTGTTTGACCAAATAACACTTCCTGAAGCTGTCACCGCTCCAATAGCTAATTCCTCATTTTGTGGGTGGCTAATTTTTTTGGCAACTTCTATTTTCAAAGGACAATCAAGCAAACGTGCTACAGGTAAAGCAACTGGTAATCCCCCTTTAGGTAAAGCATAAACAATTGGGTTTGGTCGTAATCCTGATTCAACCGCTTGTTTTTCTAAGTGAGTACGAATTACCTCCGCTAACTTTTCACCAGCAACTTCGCGATTTTGAAAAAGTGGGTTGTATAACATGATGACTCAAGTACTTTACAACGGTATTGCCTTACATCTCACTGTCGTCTACTCAAAATAGCTGATACAATAAAGGATTTATAGATATTATTACGCGAAAAAAGCGTAGTCGAACAATATTACAAAACATTTGTCAAACGCAAATTTTTAAATCAAATGAGCAGCGAAAATCAGCTAAGTCTTTTTGAGGAATCAACTTTTAATCAAAAAGAACTTATTCCAACGGATGCTAAAATTGCCATTCCTCCGGGTACCTATCAAAGTATCGAAGAACTAGCACAGCATTGTACTAATTGTCATCGCTGTAAACTTGGAGATACTCGTCAAAATGTAGTTGTTGGCAGGGGAAATCTCCAAGCATCTATTATGATTATCGGGGAAGCACCAGGTCAAAACGAAGATCAAACTGGACTACCTTTTGTAGGACGAGCGGGACAACTTCTTGAGAAAATTTTGGCATCAGTAAAACTCGATAGCAACCAAGATGTATACATAGCGAACATAAACAAATGTCGTCCTCCCGATAACCGCAACCCAACCACCGAAGAAATAAAAGCTTGTAAACCCTATATCTTGGAACAAATTCGTTTAGTTGACCCAAAAATAATTCTTTTGACAGGTGCTACAGCACTCAAAGGTTTACTAGCTGAAAAACGAGGAATTACCAAAATTCGCGGACAGTGGATAGAGTGGCAAGGACGTTTATGCATGCCTATTTTTCATCCTGCTTACTTACTACGTAATTCTTCTAGGGAAGTTGGGGGACCAAAGTGGTTGATGTGGCAAGATATTCAAGCTATTAGAGCAAAATTTGACGAAATTCAGAAAAATTAGTGTTGCATCTGTTACTCAAGACCTTGTTCCCATTCCTAGATTGGGAAGACAAAGGTCTTGAAGGCTTTGCTTTAGATTATTAAGAATAGTACAAGATGTTAGTTTCGTAGGTTGGGTTAAGAGAAGCGCAACCCAACATGAGTATTGGGATTACTACCCATTAGTTTGGTAATAGTATCAATACCCACAATTAATAAAAGTACCCGTTAGTGTACCTTGTCAATCTACGGAATCCCGAACCATCGACTTGATGTTCTATGACAGAAACGAATTCAAGGAGAGATTCATGATTCAAAGTCCCGTTCAAATCAAGCAACCTACTTTAAAATTCGGTGCAGCAGGTGATTCGGTCAAGCAGTTGCAAAAATTC
The DNA here is from genome assembly GCA_038525335.1 of Cyanobacteria bacterium J06621_15. Taxonomy (GTDB): domain Bacteria; phylum Cyanobacteriota; class Cyanobacteriia; order Cyanobacteriales; family Nostocaceae; genus Rivularia. Next base: position 3,396 of record JBCBHT010000164.1, read on the forward strand.
TTAATCAAAAGAGTTCCTGATGTTCCAAGTCTAGTAATTGATGGTGTATTCGGGGAAATAACTTTACTTGCTGTAGAAATCTTTCAGTATCGCACCTTTTTGAAGCAGGATGGTATTGTTGGAGTTGTGACTTGGGAAGCGCTTTACATTGGTCAACGTCCCGACTTACCTCTATTGTATCCCGGTAGCTACTGCGATGATGTTGCAAAAATCCAAAGCGTTTTGAAATTTTCTCCCTTCATTCAAGAAACTTTAGGCTTTAAAGGTTACTACTTTGGAAAGATTGATGGTATTTTTGGATATCAAACTCTAGCTGCAATCAAGTCTTTTCAAAATGATAAGCAAATAGTCGTAGATGGAGTAATTGGTTCTCAAACTTGGGACTATCTAATGGAACTTGCTGCATTGATTAGTCATTGTGCTTTATAGTTTTTATTGAAAATAGTGCTGGTTATTCTAATTTCACATTTTTTAAGAGAGAACAGAGAACAGAAAATAAAGCATATGTCAAATTTAAGGAATCTGGTTAATCTAAAAAAACCAGGTTCCAATTTTGCTTAGGAGACAACGCTATGCGAAGGTCAAAGGTTAAAGGTTAAAGATTTTGGTCTTGATTAATGTCATAACTGGGATTAAATGTTTGCAATACTGCTATATTTGTAATCGCAAAACTTTATTTTTCAACTTCCACATAGGAGACATTAAGTTAACATTACAAGTGTATAAGTCTTAATATAAATAAGAAGATTAGATTTCAAAATGGGTTAAATTGAGCAATATGATCTAAAATCTAAAATCCGATGTCTTTTCCCGAACTTCCTGACTCCTGGAAAACTCCACTTGCAGAAGAATTTGATAAACCCTATTTTAAAGAACTTGAAAATTTTATATCACAAGAGCGAAAATCTAAAACAATTTATCCTGTACCAGAAGATGTATTTTCAGCATTTGAACTAACACTATTTGAACAAGTAAATGTTTTAATACTCGGACAAGACCCCTATCACGGTGAGAATCAAGCCCATGGTTTGTGTTTTTCGGTAAAACCAGGTGTAAAAACCCCACCATCCCTAGTTAATATTTATAAAGAATTAAAAAATGATATCGGTTGTGATATTCCCAATCATGGATATCTTGTACCCTGGGCTAAACAAGGTATTTTGATGATTAACGCGGTATTAACAGTAGAAGCCCATACACCTAATTCTCACAAAAACAAAGGCTGGGAAACCTTTACCGACGCAGTAATTAGCAAAGTTAATCAAAAACAAGAACCAGTTATTTTTGTTCTTTGGGGTGGTTATGCAAAAAAGAAGCTGAAATTAATAGACACCAATCGTCACACAGTCATTCAATCAGCACACCCTTCTCCACTTTCCGCTCGAAACGGCTTTTTTGGTAGTAAACCTTTTTCACAAATTAATTCTGCATTAAGTCAATCTGGGAAACCAATTATCAATTATCAATTATCAGTTATCAGTGAACAGTGAACAGTGAACAGTGAACAATTACCAATTACCAATCCAAAACTTCTAACCCTTAACTCCTAACTCCCAACCCATAACTCCTAACTCCTAACTCCTAACTCCTAACTCTTTAAATCGTGTGGACTTCCTTGCATGCAAATATACATCGCACTATCCGGTTGCGCGGCTTGTTAAAGCGCAATCAAAGGTTGTTAATTGCGGTTTCTGGGGGACAAGATTCTTTGTGTTTGTCTCAATTAATGTTAGATTTACAACCAAAATGGGGATGGCACCTTGGTATTGCTCATTGCGACCATTGTTGGCGTGAGGATTCGCAAGCAAATGCTAATTATGTGGAACAACTTTCATTTAATTTTGGTATCCCTTTTTATTTAGAAACTGCTTCTCAATCTCTGTCAAGTGAAGCCGCAGCAAGAAATTGGAGATATAAAGCTTTACTAAAAATTGCCCATCAAAATAATTATCAATGCATAATTACCGGACATACTGCGACGGATAGAGCGGAAACTTTGATTTATAATTTGATGCGTGGTAGTGGTGCAGACGGTTTGCAGGCTCTAACTTGGCAGCGTCCGCTTGACAATGAAATTATACTGGTACGTCCGCTTTTAGAAGTGACTCGGACTCAAACAGGTCAGTTTTGTCAAGATTTTCAATTGCAAATTTGGGAAGATTCTACAAATCAAGATTTAAAGTATGCTCGCAATCGTATCCGTCAGGAATTAATACCATTATTACAAGAAAAATTTAATCCAAAAGTTGAGTCGAATTTAGCTCAAACAGCAGAACTATTACAAGCTGAGGTGGAATTCTTAGAACAAGCTGCTAAGGAATTGCGAGAAAAGGCTGAAGTTATAAATCAAGAAGAAAATTCACCAACACTGCTACGTTTGAATAGAAAAGTCTTGCAAAAAGCTCCATTAGCTTTACAACGTCGTGCTATACGTCAAGTTTTACAAAAAATAATGCCGGTTGCTCCCAATTTTGAGCATATTGAAAAATTAGTGGCTTTAATAAACGCTCCAAATCGCTCGCAGACTGACCCATTTCCTGGAGGAACTTTAGCTGTAGTCGAGAGCGAATGGATTTGCTTGAAAAATAATATATAGCACTACGTAATTGTGTTAGAACATTCATGAATGCTCAAACCTATAATTATTAGACCTTTTTTTCAATAATATTTAACCTCTAACCTCTAACCTTTGACCTTTGACCTTTTTTTATTGAGCAATCAAATTTTCGATAGAGGAACGCATATCTGTAATTGCTTGTACCTGATAATCGCCAGTTTCTTGTACTTGAGTCAAAGCGTCACCGATAGCTTGCAATTTGTGTCGCAAACTTTCCAAAGAATCCTGTACTGGCTGAAGCGTCTCTTCATAAAGATTAACTCTAGCCCACATTTGAACATTTGCAGTTTGCAATGCAGATAAATTTTCTTCCATCGCTTGCAATGTTTGACGTTTGGTATCCCGTTCTTCAGTTTTGGCTGTAATTGTCTCCTGCGCTTGTTGAATACCATCACGCATTTGTTCAATTTCAGCTTCTAGTTTTTCGAACTGTTCGGAATACCTTTGTCGTCCTTGTTCTATTTGCTCCACTATCGGACTTAAATCTATTTGGCTTTGTCCGTTTGCTTGTTTTTTTCGGTTAGAAAGTACAGTTTGATGAATTTCGAGCGATTCCTGACGCTCAACTAAACTACGACGCTGACCAACTAAAGTTTCGTTGAGCATCTGGTAGCTATCTTTTTCATCTGTAAGTTCTTCTTCTATAGCGCTACGTTCTTCTTCAGAAGCAGAATTAATCCTTTCTTGCAGTTCATCTATTGTTTGCTGCTTATAGTTAAGTTCTTGCTCTTGTTCTTCAACAAAACTAGAATCAACTTTTAATTTTTCCTGCAAATCTTCAATTGTTCTAAGCAGTTCTTCTGTAGACACTGATTTCAAAGCTTCCGCATCAAAATCTAAAGTCAAATCTTCTTCACCAGAACCATCAGAAGTTTGATTGCAAGAATTGAGCTGCTCTTGTAACTTTTGGTGTTGTTCCAATTGCTCTTGTAGCACCTGCATAAAATCTTGCTTGCTTTCAAGAGTTGCAGCATTTATTTTTAATTCTGCTGTTTGTTCGTGCAGTGAATTTTCAATTTGCTCAAAATCAGAATTCGCTTCTTGAAGTTCTCCAGATAAACTCTCTAATTGAGTTTGCTGCTCGTTCGCTTCAGCTTTTTGCTTTTCTAACTGTTCCCAATGAGGATTAAGAATAGCTTGTTGATTCTCAACCATCTCAAATGCATTATCAAGATGCTCGCGAACGCTTGAGGGTTGAGCAATATTATTAGAGAGTTTTTCTAATAAATCGCTAATTACCTTAGCTTGCTCTTCATCTAAAACCGCTCCTTGTTTAACTTCCGACTGGAATTCTTCCAAGCGACGCTGTTCGCCGCGCAATTGCTCCCAAGCCCCTTCAAGCTCTTCACGACTGCGGTTGATTTCTTCTTGCAAGCTTTCAACTTCTTGACGGGAGCTTTCAACTTCCTGAATTTTTGCGTCTATATGTTGCGCTTCTTCTTGAATTTGTCGTGCTTCTTCTTCTCGTGCTTCCAATTCCATTTCACGACGGCTTATTTCCTGTCCTTGAAATGTCAGTGACTCTTTCCACTGGTCTATTTCTTCCTCTTTGAGTTTAAATTTTTCCAACTGACGGGAAAAATTCTGCAAAATAGTTACCAGTGGACGACCAGCCTCTTGCAGTCGCTGCACCTGACGAGTTGCGTTCAGTTCAGCTAATACAAGCGCTCCATCATTTAATTTGCTAGCTTCGTCAGCAGCAATTACTTCTTCCGGTACCGTATTCCAACTCTGGTCATTGCGTTGACAAGCCAGCAGTTTTAATTCGGTTTTGGCTCCACTTCCGAGTAAGCCACCCTTCTGTTTTTGTACTTCAGCTAAATACAGCACACCGCAAACCCTTATTGATGTACTTGAATAAGTGTTAATTTATACGATAGATGTCAGCAATAATTTGCCCCATTTCACCTCAAATCAACTTATAGAAAATAAGTGAAAAATTCTATATGCGCCCTGAATAATCGCATAGTGTTATTTATAATAGATTTCCATCGTGTCTCTACATTCTGGACTTATAAAGCTTGGATGGCTACCGTATTATTACCAACACTTTTCATAATTTTTAGCGAGTAGCAAGTAGCGAGTAGCAAGTAGCGAGTAGTGGACTTGAGTATCTGTATTAGTTTTTATTTTTCAAACATTTGACTTCTCATTCTTTAGCTCTTACCCATCACCAATTACCAATTACCCATTACCAATTACCTGCTCCCTTATCAAAATTCAAAAAATCATAAATCCATGAAAGTGTTATCCAGAAAGGATTTAACTTGTTTGCAGATGAATTTTGAATTAATTATTTTATAGCGAAGTGTTAACTGCTGCAAAACTTGGGCACAATGAACAAAGAATGTAAACTAGACAACAAGGAGTGCCGAATTGCTAAATGCAGGGAAATTTAAGTGAGATTGATATACGCAGCATCCTGCAATTAATTGAGTTGGGGCAACGAACGGGGTTATTGTTTGTTGAAGCTTATACTGAGGAATCATTAACCCGGACTTGGTTTGTTTTTTTTCTTAAAGGTCAAATAGTTTATTCTCAAGAAGCTAATAGCAATGCATTTCGTCTTCGAGATTATTTGCGATATTACCGAATTAACTTGCAAGGAGAAGAAACACCTCCTAATCCGGATTCTGACAAATCGTTTTCTGCACCGGAGTATGGCTATTTATGGAGACTTTTAGAGCAAGATATCATTAATCCGATTCAGGCTCGTAGTATTATTCATGGTTTAGTGCATGAAACTCTGTTTGATTTATTGAGTTTGCGTGAAGGTAACTTTATTTTTGAGTTAGATAAACCGCTAACTCCTCAATTGACTAGTTTAGAAATTGCTCCTCTAGTCAATAAAATTTTCAAGCAGGTGCAAGAGTGGAAACTGCTATATCCTCATATTCATTCTCCAGACCAATGTCCAGTACTAACTGATGTTGAGCGTTTGCGTTCTTCCTTGGCTTCTTCTACGGTGGAAAAATTACAGCATTGGGCTGATGGTAAAACTTCCTTGCGTCAGCTAGCTCGTTTTCTTAATCGAGATGTTTTGACACTGGCGAAAGCTATATATCCTTACGTACAGCAGGGTTTGATACATATAGCAGCTAAAACTCAGCATCATTCAAGCATTCAGCTTAGTCAGAAAAATCCATCAATAAAAGCCATAGTGTGTATTGATGATGCAGCAGCTATTTGTGAAACGGTGCAGTCCATTTTGCAACCGCAAGGCTATAATGCAATCGCTTTTACCAATCCTTTGGAGGCACTTAATCGAGTTTTTCAACTCCAACCACACTTAATTTTATGCGATATTGTGATGCCAGATTTAGATGGCTATCAACTTTGTGCAATGTTACGACACTCCAGCGCATTCCGGCTAGTGCCGATAATTATGCTTAGTGCTAAAAGTAGCTATATCGATAGGGCTAGAGCGAATATGGTTGGGGCTACGGATTATTTAACAAAGCCTTTTGAGTCAACTGAATTACTGCTTTTAATTGAAAAATATCTGAATAAATTTGAAGGTAAAAAGTCAATAAATCAAATGCAGTACTTGTTGATTTAAGCAAATATAGGGTAAAAAATATTATCACGAACTGGAATTTAAGCCAATTATCAAAACACGTATGTAAATCTGTGAATAAATAGTTTTTTTATACAAAATGATTCGGGGAGATTAGGGAATGTTCCTGACCGAGGGGACATCTACATCGGGAGGTAATGAGATATTTATGAGTACAGTTCTGATTGTGGAAGATTCGATAGCGCAAAGGGAAATGATTACAGACCTCCTGAAAGCGAGTGGCTTGTCGGTCACTCACGCTTCGGATGGGCTGGAGGCACTACAGACAATTCAAAGTATTTGTCCCGATTTAGTGGTCTTAGATATTGTCATGCCCCGAATGAATGGTTATGAAGTTTGCCGTCGGCTCAAGTCCGACCCAAAAACTCAAAATGTACCGGTAGTGATGTGTTCTTCCAAAGGTGAGGAATTTGACCGCTACTGGGGAATGAAGCAAGGGGCGGATGCTTATATAGCCAAACCGTTTCAGCCAACTGAATTGGTGGGAACAGTCAAACAACTGCTGCGAGGATAAGGATGCGTGAGGGTATGGATAGCAAACCGGACTTTTTAGGAAGTACTCCACAAGATGAGTTCCGTCCGGAATTGGAAGTAGAAAGTAAGGACGGTGAATTACATTTAAGATTTTTCATTCCTTCGCATCAGGAGTTTGCACTTCCGGCAACTGGCATTAAGGAGGTAATTGAATTAAGTCCCGATAGAATCACCCCGATTCCTAATGCTTCTCCCTTACTTTTGGGTACCCTAAATTTACGCGGACGAGTAATTTGGGTAGCCGACTTAGGTCAGTTCCTTGGAGACACAACTCCATTAAATACGGATAGAGCAGAAATTTCAGTAATTGCAATTGAAGAACAAGACACGATAGTGGGCTTGGCAGTTGAAGAAATCGGTGGTATGGATTGGCTTGATGTACAGCATCTAAGTGCGCCTACCAACGTACCGGATACTATGACTCCTTTTTTAAAGGGTGAGTGGTCAAAAGATGCCGAAATAGAGCGGTGTTTAAGATTACTAGACCAAATGGCAATTTTACGGAGTGCCCGGTGGGCTGGATAACCGAAGGGAGGCAACAAATGGCACCAAGTATAGATTACGCTCAAATGTATCAGCAGGCTTATAAAGCCTACGTTAATCAAGAATATCAAGAAGCTGCGACCCTAATTGACCAAGTGGTGCAGCATTTGACTAAAGACCCTAATGCTCTTTTGTTAAGGGGTCACATATATTATGTTTTACAAAAATACGATGTAGCGAGTGCTGCTTATAACCAAGTTTTAACTGTAACTCAAGACGAAGAACTACTTAATTTTGCTCGTAATGGTCTGGAAAATATCAGCCATTATCAAGTTGAATCATCGGATGCTCAAAGTTTAAAAAATGATGATGCTGCTAGCAAGGATAATCAAAATATACAAGAGATTAATTTATCATCGGATTCTTCTTTAGAGGAACTACCCCCTGCTGAAAGTTTCTTTGATATGAGTGCTAGCAGTGACTCGGATAGCAATAATTTTGATTTTTCTTCTGAGAACAATTCTGACCCAGAAGAAGTCACAGGTTTATTAAATGAATCAGCTTCAAAGAGTCCGTTTGATATAGGTTCGGATAGTCAGATATTTAATGCTATTCCAAATTTTGAACAGGAGAGTTTGAGTCCGGATAATCCTTTTGCTCAGAGTGATGCAGCAAATACAGATATTAATCAAAATGATGAAGGGTCAAAACCCGAACTGGAATTACCTTCTTTTTGGCAGCAGGATATCTCAGACAGTAATTCAAAACAATCAGTGGAAGAATCGTCTTCTGGTGAAGAATACTCTCCTTTTTCTAATTCAGAAGTTGATAATAATCCTAAATCAAATCCATTTGCACAAACGGAATTACCACCTAGCAGCAGTTTACAAGAGGAAAATTTATTTTTTGAAGACAATCCCGGTGAAGATAGTGAAAGCTTTAGTTTACCAAGTAATTTTTTTAGCGATGATTTTTCAGTAGATGATAGTCAAGCAAAAAGTTTTTCATCAGAGGCAAGAGATTTAGGAAATATCCCAGATAGTTTCTCCGAGATATCTGACCATAAAGATGATTTTTCTCAACCAGAATCTTCTGAATTTTTAGAGTCTTCGCAATTTTCTGAAGAATCTTCAGTATCTCAGCCAAATCAGCCAAGCAATGACAGTTTTGACTTAGATGCGTTTGAAGAGGTGTTTGGAGCTGAAGATTTCGTTACCAATAATGAAGATACAAAGAGTATTGCGAAATCAGCTAGTAGTAACAGTAGCACTAGCACTAGTACTACTAGTAGCAACAGCAATAACATCGAGTATTTAGATGACTTTGATGAATTTGATGATTTAGGGAATATTTCCGCGTTTGATTTATCTAGTGGAAGTCCAGCATTTTCGGAAATGATGCCCAATTCAGGCTCATTACGAACTAATGGTGCTTTGAGCGGTGAGCATATAGAAGAAAGTTCTATTCCTAGCGAAATTAGTACTGGTGTTTCTAATGATGAATTAGGAGATAGTATTGATGATATAGATGGTAACGCTCTTCCAGAAGAAAGGGACGCAGAACTCTTTAGTATTAGCAATTCCCAAGAAGCAGTTCCAGTTTTTATTGAGAATGATAATAGTAAAGTTGAAGCTCAGGTAAATGTTGAGCAAGGGGCTTTTGCTGCTTTAGAAAATGCTCCCTTGAAAACCAAACAATGGTTAACTGCTGGAATAGTAGGTGTTGCTTCATCTGTTGTAGTAGCAGTTGTTAGTTTTGGAGCAACCAGTCTATCTCCAGCGAATCAGCGGGAATCTATACGCAACACTGGTTGGATGATGGCTTTAGCTGCTGGAGTAACCGGTTTTGTGACTACCGGAGCAATGGGACACTTGACTCTTAAACAAGTTCGTCGCACTACGAAAGATTTAGAAAACCAGTTTAATTCGGTTCGTAAGGGTAACTTGAGCGCTCAAGCTACAGTTTATTCTGAAGATGAATTCGGACAATTAGCTGCTGGCTTTAATGAAATGGCAAGGGTGATTTTTACCACAACCCATGAAGCTACACGTAAAGCTCAAGAACAAGAAGAAGCGAAAGAGAATTTACAGCGTCAGGTAATTCGGTTGCTCGATGATGTAGAAGGAGCAGCTCGAGGTGATTTGACAGTGCAGGCTGAAGTCACAGCAGACGTTCTGGGAGCGGTAGCTGATGCTTTCAACTTAACTATTCAGAACCTCCGGGATATTGTCCAACAGGTAAAAGTCGCAGCCAGAGAAGTTACCAAAGGAGCGACAAATTCCGAAACTTTCGCGAGAGCTTTGTCTAGCGATGCTTTACGACAAGCTGAAGAGTTGGCAGTTACCTTGAATTCTGTACAGGTAATGACTGATTCGATTCAAAGGGTAGCAGAAGCAGCTAGAGAAGCCGAAGCAGTGGCTCGTGATGCGAGTGAAATTGCTCTCAAAGGTGGGGAAGCGGTGGAAAATACTGTGGCAGGTATTTTAGAAATTAGAGAAACTGTTGCTGAGACTACTCGGAAAGTTAAGCGATTAGCAGAGTCTTCCCAAGAAATTTCCAAAATTGTCGCTTTGATTTCTCAGATTGCTTCGAGAACTAATTTATTAGCTCTTAACGCCAGTATTGAGGCTGCTCGTGCGGGAGAATCGGGACGAGGATTTGCCATTGTTGCGGACGAAGTACGTCAGCTTGCTGATAAATCTGCCAAGTCTCTGAAGGAAATCGAACAAATTGTAATGCAAATTCAGAGCGAAACCGGCTCTGTAATGACTGCAATGGAAGAAGGTACGCAACAGGTTATCAAGGGTACGAAATTGGCTGAAGAAGCAAAACGTTCCTTGGAAAACATTATTCAAGTTGCGAATCGAATCGATATACTTGTACGTTCTATTACTACAGATACTGTAGAACAAACGGAGACATCCCGTGCTGTTGCCCATGTAATGCAGTCTGTGGAACTAACCGCACAAGAAACTTCCCAAGAAGCACAGCGAGTATCTGGAGCTTTGCAGCACTTGGTAGGAGTATCCCGCGATTTGATTTCCTCAGTGGAACGTTTCCGAGTCGAAACTGCTGAATCTAGATAAATAGTTAGGAGTTAGGAGTTAGGAGTGAGGAGTTAGGAATCAAAATTACAACTCATTATTAAAATAAAAAGCTAAAAATGTTAGCGTAACGTGTCCGTCAGGACATGGGGTAATAAGTGAAAGATAGAATTACCACTCATTACTAGAATAAAAAGTCAAAAATGACGAGCTATGGATGAGAAAAAAATTTCAATTCATAACTCATAATTCATAACTCATAACTCGTAACTCATAACTCATAACTCATAACTCATAACTCACACAGAAGATTATGCTACCGGAACAACAACAGCGTATCTTAGGATACTTTATTGAAGAAGCAACAGACCACCTCAATACTATCGAACAGGGGCTGTTAAATCTCCAAAGTACTCTTAATGACCCGGATTTAATTAACGAGGTTTTCCGGGCTGCTCACTCTATTAAGGGAGGAGCGGCTATGCTTGGTCTGAGTAGCATTCAACGTACCTCTCACCGTCTTGAAGACTGCTTCAAAGTTCTTAAAGATAATCCAGTTCAAATTGACCAAAAGCTGGAATCTTTGTTTCTTGGGGTTTCTGATACACTAAAGGCTTTACTGGAACATTTAAGCGGACCGTTTGGTTTGACCGAAGAAACCGCAGAAACTTTAATGTCTGAAGCAGAACCAGTGTTTGGTTGGCTCAACGAACATTTAGATAAGCTTGTTAAAAAGTCTCCTGGTGAAAGTGGAGTTTCTGAAGGTAATAGTAGTAAACCAGCGCAGCCAAAGGTAGAAAAGTCTGTTGCTTCTGGAGATAAAAATAACAGTCAACTCCAGGCAGAAGTTTTGAATAAACTGCGGCAAATTTTGCAGTTATTTAAGCAGCCAGCAACACTAGAAAATAGGAAAAGTCTACAGGAATGTACTGATTATTTAGCAGAGTTAGGAGATAACCGGAATTTCAGCAGCTGGAGTAATTTGTGTCGTTCGGCTACAAGCGCTATTGGAAATGAAGAAAATACTTATTTGACTTTAGCCAAGATTGTTATTACGGAAATTAAGCAAGCTTTAGAATTAGTTTTAGCCTCAAAAGAAAGTGAAATTGTTATTAGCGAGCAATTAGAAGCGTTATTACCAACCGCAGAAATTGAGTTATTAGAAATAGATGATTTAGAGATTGATGAAGTTGATGAAGCTAGTGAATCTGAAGAACTTGACACGGAATTACTGATAAAATCAAAACCTGATAATTATCAAGAAGCTGCTGCTGCTGAGGCTTTATTTTTAACAGATATAGATGAAGATATTTCTTCAGAAACTCCAAGCGTTGAAGCAGAAAATAATATTTCAAATTTATTTGAGTTATCTGAGCAAAATGATGATAGTGTTGACCGCGACGGGGCAACAGCAATTCACGATTTAGATATTCATGGTCCCGAAGTTGGAGCAGCTGAGTTAAATACTCTTGCTGATTTATTTGAAGGTGATTCTCCCGAACTTGATGAAAGTTGGCAGCAAGAAGAAATTATTGATTTAAAAGCTAGTAAATTAGAAAAAAACGATGTAGAAGCAAATATTGAAAAATCTAAAAATACTGATAGCGAATTTGCAGATTTTCTTATATCTGAAGACGATAGCAATAAGGCTAGTCCTACAGCTGCAAAAGAAGAAATGACAATTATGCAGTTGTTTGGTGAAGATTTTCTAGAATCAGATTTAGATAATTTAAAAGATACTGCAAGCAAAGCATTTAATAATTCGCAGGAAGTTAGTGATGAAGAAGCAATTAATGATTTACTAGAACTTGGTTTAGATAATGACAATAATAGTAATGATGATTCGGCTGATGTTGAGTTAGATTCGCTTTTTGAAAATGCTTCTAATAACAACGAGTCTAATAATTCGGATTCGGATGATGATATAGGAAATTTTGAAGATTTAAATCAGACAGGTAGTTTTGAAAATTTATTTGGTGAACCTGTTGAGGAGACGGCAGAAGACAATCCAAAACAGCAGAAAGAATCAGATTTATCTGACTTTGGTGATGTTGGTCTAGATACATTATTCGGTGATTTTGCAAATTCTGAATCAGATGATAATAACGGCGGTTTATTTGATGATTCTTCAGATTTAGGATTAGAGGGTTCTGCTAATATCTGGGAAAAAACGCAAATCATTCCTCATGAAGATGTTGCCAAAGCATTAGAAGAAAATTTAATTGAAGCTACTAGTTCTGAAGATATTTTTGCTGAAGACAAATCCTCTGAAGCTGAACTGACAAATCTTGATCTAAAAAATATTGATACTAATAATTTAGCAGCCGATACACAGTTTGATTCAATCTTTTCTGCGGATGCTGTAGATAATTTATTGGAATCAACATTAAATGTTAATGAAGATGTTTTTGATAATACGAATGATAACTCTTTAGTTTCTTCCGAAATAGACTATTCTCAGCAATCAGAAGAAAAGTCTTTAGAAGAAGATTTATTTGCTATTTCATCACCAGCAGATAATTTACTCGAACTAACTACAGAAAGTGACCAAAACCAAGTTGAAGAAAATTCTGTAGAAGAAGATTTATTTGCTATTTCTCCATCAACAGATAATCTACTCGAATCAACTACAGAAGGTGAGCAAAACCAAGTTGAGGAAAATTTTGTAGAAGAAGATTTATTTGCAATCTCTCCACCAGCAGATAATCTACTCGAACCAACTACAGAAAGTGAGCAAAACCAAGGTGAAGAAAGTTCTGTAGCAGAAGATTTATTTGCTATTTCATCATCAACAGATAGTCTACTTGAAGCAACTATAGAAGGTGAACAAAATCAAGGTGAAGAAAAGTCTGTAGAAGAAGATTTATTTGCTATTTCACCATCAGCAGATAATTCACTTGAAGCAACTACAGACGCTGAAAAAAATCAAGGTGAAGAAAAGTCTGTAGAAGAAGATTTATTTGCTATTTCATCACCAACAGATAATCTACTCGAATCAACTACAGAAAGTGAGCAAGCAGAAACTTTAGACAATCCTGTTGAACAAGAATCTTTAAGAATTGATTCTACTGATTCTTCTCAATCTCTAGAATCCATTGAACAGAAGATTACAGAAGAGGAAAGTGTAAATAATAGCGATTTACCGGACAACTTAGAAGATGTAACAACTAATTCTCAAGCACAATTAATTGATGATTTAATAAATCATC
>JBCBHT010000165.1:0-16765 GCA_038525335.1 Cyanobacteria bacterium J06621_15
CTTAAATAAAGCAACCATTCTAAAAGGTTGAAACCCTTATCCGATAATACTTCTTACTTTTTACTTCTTACTTCCGCAAAGCGGTACTAGTTAGAAAAATTTAGCTTTTTCTAGAGTATATAAATACAATTTAACGGTGTCCATTATTTGTATAATCAATCCAAACTCAATAGTTTTGTCTGATATTAGAAAATTTTAGACAATTAATATTGTAAAAAATTGCTTCTAGAATTCAATTGGAGTTTAGACTAAAGCTTCAGCTATTTACCAAGTATCTTTTGGTTTAAAGTCTTTGAATTTATCCATGGATTGTACCCCAATCAAAACCCCTAAATTTACTTATAGGGAATTAATTACGTAGCTTGTATGACGCGAATACGCCATATTACGAGTTACTAATTATACTTATTTTTATACATAGTTAATCTCTACGAAGTTTGGCAAAAAAAGTTTTCTTGTTTGAATGAACAGTTTGATTCAAACAACTGCTTTTTTAATCGATATTCTAAATTTAATTTTATTCATTCGTCATAACTTGGGTTTTGGATTTCCCATAGATAAATTAGTCTAATCAACGTTCAAGTAGTATTAAATATCAAAACAAATGCGTCTTCTAATAGTTCAGTATGGCGGTGACTATAGGGAAACCTTTTACCTAGTGAGAAATAAAGGTATTGAAACCTATAATTCCCAAAAATATGTAGTCGATACTATTACCAGTATTAGCAAGCAAATTGATGAAGTTATATTACTTTGCTGTAATACTAAAAAAACATACAACCAAGAAATAGAACCAGGTTTAAAAGTTATTGCTGCGGGGGTAGAACCCTATACAAACAGCCATCAAATACTAGAAATTATACAAGCTCAAAAACCGACTCACTTGATAATTCATTTCCCAATGACAGACATTTTTAATTGGGCTATCAAACATCAAGTAAAAATGGTTGGATTGTTTGCAGATTGTTTTTTACCAATCAGTCTCAAGCAACGTATCAAAAACTATCATCAAGCAAAACTATTCAATCATCCACAAGTTGATTGGGTCGCGAATCATGGATTAAATGCTTGCTATTCTTTAGAAAAAATAGGAGTAAAACCTAACAAAATTATTCCCTGGGATTGGAAGTATAAAATCACCCCACAAGTATTTAGTGCTAAGCAATTAAAGCCGAATTTATCATCTATAAGTTTAGTTTATGTCGGCTTAGTTCAAGAAAATAAAGGTGTGGGAGATATCCTCACAGCAGTAGCAAAACTACAGGATATCCAACCAATAAATTTAAAAATAGCTGGTAGCGGAAATATTGAAAAATTTCAGCATCGTGCAGAAGAATTGCAAATAAGTAAGCAAATCGAATTTTTAGGATTAATACCTCAAAAGCAGGTAATAAAATTAATGCGTGATGCTGATGCAGTTATAATTCCTAGTTGGCATAGATATCCAGAAGCATGTCCGCTGACAATTTATGAATCTCTATGCGCTCATACCCCGATTATCGCCTCTGACCATCCTATGTTTCGAGGTAATTTAATACATCGTCAAAATGCAATGGTATTTCGAGAGCGAAAACCAGAGTTACTAGCTCAATGCATCCAGGAATTATTTGCTGATTATGAGTTATACCATCAGATATCTCTCAATAGTCAGGTTTCATGGCAACATTTACAAATGCCAGTCAAATGGGGAGATTTAATTACAAATTGGCTATTCGACTCACCAGTCAATCAAAAATGGTTAAGCGAACGCAGTTTATCATCAGGTTTGTATAATCAATCCAAACTTGAAAGCAAATTTGGAACTGTACTTTCAAGTGTATCCTAATTAAAATGAACAAAAAATAGCATAAAAAATATTTTTACTAAAGGAATATCGAAACTACTATTGGGAATTTTTTAATAGATAATAGGTAAAAAATAAGTTTTTAATTGCTAATTTAAACAATATCTAAATTAGTATTTTAGATGCTCTATATCCATAGCATTCCTAAATTATTTGTGATATTTGAGAAACCCAGTTTTCGGACAAACCAGGCTTTTAATACTTATCTTTCTCACCACTCATACAGATATACAGAAACCAAATAAATAAGATACCCTACCGACGGTAGGGCATTTTATTATCTGTAAGATAAAACGATATTTCTGGAGAAATAGCTGCTTCGACCTAAATTATTCCTGACGAAAGATTTATTTACAAACCTTAAAGTGCAAAATAATCATTACAAGGTACGAGTAATTAAACAATACTTCTTACTCGATAACTGCCGATTGCTATTCAGGTGTTACTTATTAACTATTAGCCAAAAGCAGTAAGAGCAGAGTATGTTTATTACCTAAACCTAGTTCTATACTTTTTAGGTTTTAAACAAAATCATGGCAAAGCCCATTGAATTCAAGCTCTTTGCTCCCTATAACAAAGATGCAGTTTTGATTGGTTCCTTTATGGATTGGGAACCAATTGATATGGAAAAAGGCAAAGATGGCTATTTCCGTGTCAAAGTTGATTTAGAAGACGGTGTTTATAAATATAAGTTTAAAGTACGTTCCTTATCTTGGTTTTTCCAAGAAGATGAGTGGGTAGACGTAACCGACCCTTATGCAACTGATATTGATGCTTTGGGTGGTTATGAAAACGGAATTATTCGCATAAAAGATGGGGAAAGAATTGTTGATACCTATGTTTGGTTCCACGATGATAAACCTTTACCCCCAGATAATGAATTAGTTATTTATGAATTGCACGTTGCTGACTTTTCTGGTGGAGAAAATGATAAGTATGCTCGTGGAAAATATCAACATGTAATTGAAAAGCTAGATTATTTCGTAGAGTTAGGAATTAACGCTATTGAATTAATGCCAGTTAAAGAATATCCCGGCGATTATAGTTGGGGATACAACCCGCGTCATTTCTTCGCGACTGAAACCAGTTATGGTGAAACTGCGGATTTAAAAAAGTTAATTGATGAATGTCATGGTAAAGGAATTCGAGTGTTTATGGATGGTATTTACAACCATTCAGAAGCGTCTTCTCCTTTGACACAAATCGACCACGATTATTGGTACCATCATGAACCCCGCGACCCCGATAATAACTGGGGACCCGAATTTAATTACGAAAAATATGATGATAATCTAGATACTTATCCAGCACGAAAATTTATTGGCGATACGGTACGTTTCTGGATTGAAGAGTATCATATTGATGGTATTCGTTACGATGCGGCACGGCAAATTGCTAACTACGATTTCATGCATTGGATAGTAGATGAAGCCAAAAAAACCGCTGGTGCAAAGCCTTTTTATAATATAGCCGAACATATTCCTGAAACTACCAGCATTACCAATTTAGATGGCCCGATGGATGGTTGTTGGCATGATAGTTTTTATCATTGCATCAGGGAACATATTTGTGGTGACAAATTTGATTTAGAAGAACTAAAAGATGTCATCGATTGTAAGCGTCAAGGCTTCATGGGTGCAACAAACGTCGTTAATTATATTACCAACCACGACCACGATAGAATTATGGTCGAATTGGCAGAACGCGGATTTTTTGATGAGGAAGCATTTCATCGATTAAAGTTTGCAGCAGCTATTTTAATGACAGCTGTTGGAGTCCCAATGTTATGGATGGGACAAGAATTTGGTGAATACAAACCTCAAACTCCGGAGTCATCAAAAATCGAATGGGGATTATTAGAAAATGATTTGAATAAGGGATTGTTTGAATATTACAAAGGTTTAATCCACCTTCGTAAAAACAATCATGCTTTATATGGAGAAAATATTGAGTTTATCCATGAAAATCATGAAGCTAAAGTATTAGCGTACACTCGTTGGAATGAAGAAGGTTCTCGTATTGTCGTTGTAGCAAATTTCTCCGAAAATTTCTTATCTGGTTATCAAGTTCCAAATTTTCCTGCTGTGGGTAAATGGCACGAATGGACTGCTAACTACGATATCGAAGCTGGAGAAGACGGTATTATGACCGATTTGGGAGCAAATGAAGCAAAAGTCTTCGTCTGGGCTAACTCTATCTAATTATCAGTAACCCGAATATTGTAGTTTAAAGTATTTTATCAACCCGGTTTTTAGAAAAACTGGGTTTTTTAGTTATTAAAGTTTGAAATTCAATTCTTAATCCAATTTTAAAATTACAGCGCTACGTAATTAGATTAGGACGTATATGAAGACTCAAACCTATAATTATTTAACCTTTAACCTTTGACCTAACTTATTCTAACCATAGATAAAACCGCTACATATCTAAATAATCAAGCTCTTTAAATATCAAAATCCGAAATATCTAAATTCAAAGCTGTATAAAAAGTCATAACGCCGAATCAGGTTAGATAATTATCAATTAACACTTGCGCTCGTATTTATTGATAGGTGACAGATTATTTGCTGTCGTCAAAATACTAGCGCGTAATTTTAAAACTTATTAACAACAAGCATATGAATACTTTCATCAATACAGCCAGACTATTAAATGAAAACTATGATGAAGAATTGCTTTTGCTACAAAAAGTAGTTGATAATTTGGAAGATGGTGTTTTAATTTCAACAGAAACTGGTGAATTAATTCACACTAACTCTAGTGCTGACAGTATTTGTAGTCAAATCAACCCGCATAGTTTAAATGACAATTTTGTTCCGTCTGCAATTTGGAATCGCTGTCAATCCTTGATTAAAACTCAATTAAGATGCGATAATTCAACAATATGCTCGGAAGATATAATAGTTAATCAGTCACTTATTTTTCGTTTAAGGATAAGAAGATTTTATTTAGATTTTTCAGAACAAAAATTGTTATTAATCACAATCGAGAACCGCTACGAGTCATTAAAAAATGCAGCTTTATCCGAAGCTTACAAATACAACCTGACTGAGCGTGAAACGGAAATATGGAGTCTTTACCGAGCTACATCTAGCTATAAACAAATTGCTGATAGACTTTTTATTACTGTTAATACAGTTAAGAAGCATATTAAAAATATTCGTGCTAAGCAGCAAAGATTTTATCCTATTTGATTGATGATTAGGGAATTGGAGATTGGTAATTGGTAATTGGTAATTGGTAATTGGTAATTGGGGATTGAAAGAAAAAAATGATATGTCTCTATCAGCAGTGTGTATAAACGCAATTAAGTTGTTTAAGCCATTAATCAGTCACTAAAAGCAGAATTAACTCCTTATACCCGAACCGACGGTCTATACTCGCTACTTCCTACTTCCTACTTACTTCCTACAAGCTAAATAACTATAAACCAAATAAAAGACGATAAATATTTAATACCCCCGGTAACTTCCGGGGGAGACAATATTTCATTCAATAAATCTAAAGTTTTGTTTAAGTTTTATCTACCGAGAATTAGGCTTTTTCTGTAAACGGATTAATGTATTATGAATTTGCTTTTTTAAGCTGTCATCACTTCGTAGTTGCAGGGTAATACCGTTAAAGCGCTGAACGCTCAGACCGCTACCTTTAACAATTGCTTGAGAACGTTGGCAGTAATTTCTTGCAATATCTCTTGCTTCTCGTGAAGACAAAACACTTATAGTTTTAGGTCGATTGCAAAAGATTGTAGGGACTTTACCCCCAGAACGTTTCTTTATTTTATCAAATGCTTGAACGCGGTTTTGCTCTATCTTTAATAAAGCTTGAGAATACTTTTCTATTTCAGAATCGTTAACTGTTTTGCGAGTCTGAGCATCAGCTTTTACACTCGAAACGATGCTGCTAGCGACAAAACCTACGGTAGCTAAAGTACCTATCAAAAAAGACTTATAAAGCATTCGAGCGACGTTAGTTTTCTTGGAAGTATGAGTAATTCTCTTCATATTCTGTGTGATAATTAATTACAGTAAGAAGATGTTAATCACTTTGAATTGATAATAGTGTGAGTTGTTCCCTTGGAAAATCTAAAAAATCAAACAAATATCGAGTAAATATCTAGCAAATATAATTATTGTCGGCTTTTTTGGCATATTTGACACAGTTCTATCACTTTAGTTTGGAGTGTTAAAGTTTGTGGGCTTCCCTGCTTTAGACTAACTTCCAATTCTAATAATATTGGTAAACAAGATATTAATTGCTGCATCGAAAGAAAGCGAATTTCTTGCTGTAAATATTTGATGCGATAATGGTTGCGAACTTCAGCAGCACTTGCTATAGCTTGCGGAGAACGTTCGCCAGTTTCCATCATTAGCCTAACCCATAACCAAGTACGAAATTGACCAATAAGAACAGCAACTATTTTTAAAGAAGGTTCGTAAGCGCTCATTAAATCCGCAACTAAACTTAATGCTTTTTCTGTGTCTCCCATCCTAATTGCACCAGCTAATTGTAAGCTGTTTTGAGTAGAATTTTGGACTAATGTTTTTGCTTTATCAACATCTAATACTTGATTACTATCTTGGAGATAAAGTTGCAATTTCTGCAACTCGTTGTAAAGCAAGCGAGTGTCGTTACCTAAAGCTTCGACCAAAAAATCGGCACAGCTTGAAGTCAGTTTGATTCCAAGAGAGTTAGCTACATCATTAACATTTTTTTTGAGTAAGTCAGTTTTAAAAGGTGATATGAGTCCAAATTCGCGAATTTGAGCAAACTTTTTTAATAATTTTGTTGATTTTAGTCTTTCGTCGGGTTTGTTACGACTAGTTATTAATAAATAAGAATTATCCGGAATTACCGGTAGAGTCCTCTGTAATTCGGATAATACGTTGTTGTCAGATTGCTGAGTAATATTAGAATTCATCAGCCATACCAAACGTCCCCCAGTTCCGAAAGGTGGTGTCATAGCTTGGTTTAGTGCTTCAATTGCAGCATTATCGTAGTCTGGGGGAAAAGTTGTATAGTTAAACGAACTCCAACTTTCATCGAGAACATCTGCACGTAAATCGGCAATCGCTTTCTCCATTTTGAAGTCATCTTCGCCCCAGTAGATTTGAATTGGCATAGTAGAAATGGGGTAAGAGGTCGGAGGTAAGAGGTAAAAGGTAAGAGAATTAATTTTGAGTGTTCTACCTCAATTAAAACTGTGATAAATTGCTTTAACACTGACCCTTTTCACTCATTACCTTTAGCATATAGACCTACTACCTTTTGCCGTTCATCCTTTAGCTTTTATTAACTCTGTGCTTTTTCAATTCAAAATAAAAGCATCCGTTGTTAAAATCTACAATCCAAAATTTAACAGTTTCTCAATCGTTTCACTTTGGCTAAAGTGAGTGATTTTGCCTACAATTTATCCATTGAGTGCTGGAGAATATGAAGGTTGGACGATAATTATCAAACTTATATGAATCGGGTCGCGCGGATGACGCTACCAGAAGCTTACACTTCTCAAGCTCAGCATCTGAAGGAATCTTCTAAGTTTACTTCAAATCCAGAAAAGGGAAGAAAAGCTGTGCATTTTCCTGGATATACATTAATTACACCGCCTAATGGTTCAGAAGATTCTATAAATTCTGTTTTTTACTCAAAAATGCGCGATTATCAGCAGGAGATTTTAAGCTTGCCGACTTCCCCTGATTTGATGACTCCCGTACCCGATGATAGCTTTCACATGACTTTAGCGGACTTGATTTGGGACAGTGCTTATCGCGACGCAAAAGAAGCTAATCCGGATTTTGAAACACAATTAAAGTCTTGCTTTAACGATATCTTTCGACAATATCAAAATTCTCTAAGTTCTAAAAATCCCCCAAGATGGCAAATGTTGGGATTAATGCTAATGCCAAGGGCTGTAGCAGTTTGTCTGGTACCGTTAGATAGAGAAAGTTACGAACAAATAGTTAACTTGCGTCGTGCAGTTTATCAAAATTCCAAACTAATAGCATTGGGAATTGAACAACAATATAATTTCACAGCCCATGTAACTTTGGGTTACTTTGGTCAAATTCCACCAGATTTAAACCGTAACGATTTTGCGACCAGTCTTTCAGAATTAAATCAAAAATGGACTGAAAATTTGCCTACTCTAACCGTAAACCGTGCCGAATTATGTAAATTCGATGACATGACCCGTTATTATCGAGAATCAGATTCGCCAGTTTTGGTTTTTGATAGTTAGTAGTTCGTTTCATTGATTTTGATGGAATGTAGAGACGTAGCAGTGCTACGTCTCTCGACGTTACAAAGACAACGAACCACTCAAAATTGATGGGTTGGTAGTAAGGAATTTATCCCTTAATTTTAAGATTTAAAAATCTTACTAAAAACTTTTTCCAGTTGATTAATTAGTTCCGTAAAAGATAATCTAGAAATTAATAATTTAATGCGAATAAAACCAAATACAAATTGGCATAATTCACCAATGACTTATGAATATTCAACGTTGGATTGCAAAGCGAGAACCAAATTGGCAACGCTTGGACTCCTTGTTGAGACAAATAGAACAAAAAGGTGTAAATTCTCTTGAGACAAAGGAAATCGGGGAGTTAAGAAATTTATATCGTTTGCTCAAAGCGGATTTAATACGGGCACGTACTCAAAACTTAAGCAATAGTCTAATAATAAATTTACAAACCTTGAAAAATCGTGCTTATAAGCAAATTAATATTGATATTGATATTAGTAAAAACTCCCGACGAAAAGAATATTGGGGAATTATAAAATTTTATCGCTGGGGACTACCTGCAATATTACAGCAGACTTTTCCTTATATTGCTTTAGCTACTGCTTTATTTCTTTTGGCAGTATTAGTAGCTTCGCTTTATAGCTGGCAAGACCCAAATTTTATGCCGTTAATAGTACCATCAAGAATCATTTCCAAAGTTCGCGATGATGGTCAATTATGGATGAGTTCTCTTGCCGGTATTGAACAAGCTGCATGTTCTGAGATTATAATTAATAATTTGCGAGTTTCTTTAAGCGCGGTTGTGGGTGGAATTAGCGCTGGAATATTCACAGTTTATATCATAGTATTCAATGGTTTATTAATCGGTACAGTTGCAACCCTAGTCGCTAAAAATAATTTAGCCTACTCTTTTTGGGCATTTGTATTTCCACATGGTTCCTTAGAATTACCCGCTATTCTTATTGCTGGAGGTGCGGGATTATTAATTGCTAAAGCAATAATATTACCTGGAAAATATCGCCGTCTGAATACAATTAAACGTCATACCTTTCAAGCAATTCAATTGTTACTTGGTATTGTGCCGATGCTAATTATTGCCGGAATTATAGAAACTTTTTTCTCCTCCAATCCAAACATTCCCAATCCAATTAAATATTTAACCGGAATAAGTTTATTTTTACTTTTAATAATATATTTTCGACAAAAATCAATTAATAGTGAACAGTGAACACTGAACAGTGAACAATTATCAATTACCAATTATCAATTAACTATTTTCATTAGTTGACAATATAGTAATTCTAGATAGGTAGCGAGAAAGGTAGGGGGAGCATCCCAAATGTGTAAAAATATAATTTGTCATTGCGAGCGGCCCGGAAATGGAGCGAAGCAATCGCAATAGCTAGACTTTGCGATTGCTTCATTTCGCTTCGCTACATTCGCAATGACAAGCAATATTTTGGTCAATTTGCAAAATTGGGATGCTCCCAAGGTAGGTGCTAGAAACCCGGTTTTTATTTATTGGCTGCTCACTGTTAACTGCTCACTGTTAACTGATAACTGATAACTGATTTACATCATTACCATTCCACCATCAACGTTAAAGGTTTGTCCGGTAACATATGCTGCTGCGTTGTCTGCGGCTAGAAAACGCACCATTCCTGCTATTTCTTCTGGTTTTCCATAACGTCCTAAAGGAATAGCTTTGAGAATTTCTTCTGACTGAAGTTCGCTTGTCATATCAGTTTCGATAAAACCAGGAGAAACTGCATTGACAGTAATACCACGAGAAGCAAATTCTTTAGCCAAGGTTTTAGTTAAACCGATTACTCCTGCTTTCGCTGCACTATAATTTGCTTGTCCGGGATTACCCATTTGACCAGCTACTGAAGCAATATTTATAATCCTTCCAGAACGTTTTTTCAACATTCCTTTACTGACAGCACGAGTACATAAATAAACGCCAGTTAAATTAAGATTGATTACAGCTTGCCAATCTTCGGGTTTCATTCGCAACAGCAAAGTATCGCGAGTAATTCCAGCATTGTTAACTAAAATGTCAATCTTATTAAATTTTTCTAAAACAGTTTTTACCAAACTTTCTACGTCTTCTTCTTTGGAAACATCCGCTTGTAGAGCGATTGCATTCCCTCCTGCTGTGGTAATCTCCGAAACAAGTTCCTCTGCTGCTTTACTAGAACTCGCATAATTAACAACTACAGTTGCTCCCAATTTCGCAAATTCTTGTGCAATTGCTCGTCCAATTCCCCGCGAAGCACCAGTAACAACAGCAACCTGCTCGCGTAAACTTTGTAAATTTTCTGGTAGCAGTTCCATAGCGCGTTCCTCAATATAATTTCATCATTTAAACCCGCTAAATATAATATGCTGATTCGTACTACTGCACCATATAAGTTATGAGAGGTAAACCAATGGTCTGCTCCGGTTGGGTGTCGCTGTGCGTAATTCAACCGGAACAAGAGATTTTAGAACCTAGCTAAATTAATCTGGTGGAGTAATATTTATGATTTACGCTAATAAAAGTCCTAGGCATTAACATAAAACAGCAAAGGTAAAAAACAGGTTTCTTTATATGTCTACTAAAAAGCAATTCAACAGCTTTGAAGATATGTTATCTGGTGCTGATGTACCGGTATTAGTCGATTTTTACGCTGACTGGTGCGGACCTTGCCAAATGATGGCACCGATTTTAGACCAAGTTAATTCTCAACTCCAAGGAAAAATACGAGTCGTCAAAATAGACACTGAGAAATATCCAGCATTAGCAAGTCAATATCAAATTTATGCTCTACCTACCTTGGTGTTATTCAAAGGAGGCAAACCAGTAGATAAAATTGAAGGTGTAATGCAAGCACCGCAGTTAGTTCAGCACCTGCAAGCATTTATTTAATACTAGTATCCGAATTATTTGTTCTGGCTGTTTGTAGAGACGTTATAGATAACGTCTCCCTACATCTAGAAGGAAATGAACCAGTCAAAACTAATTGTTACAGACCACTAATACTTGGTTGTATGAATTCTGAAGGTTTTGGTTTTCGCGCAACCGTAGGGAGACGTAGCACTGCTACGTCTCTATATTCCGTGATGATTCATAATTTGGACTACCAGCGAGCGAGATTGAAATAAATATAACTCAGTTTTTATACATAAAAAATTGGGTTTTATTTTTAATATGAATAGAAAAAGCAGCACTTAATGAACTTTGATTTTCGATAGTTAAAGTCAAAACCGATAGTAACGAGAGTCACTAGAAAATACTGAATAGATAGTGTAAAAAAAGTATTGATAGTGATACTCGGATAATATGCCGCTTAAAAAATATTATGAGCAAGCGTGAAAGTCCGATTGGTTTTATTTCTATTCTGGTTGCTACTTTTGGTCTTAGTATTGCTGGTATTTGGTCGGCTTATCAGTTCGGATTCGGTTCTCATTCCAGCGATGGATATACTTATAATGATGATAAAAAAAGTACATCTACAATTAAAGAGTCTAAGAAGTTAGAATCAGATACTAGAAA
Organism: Cyanobacteria bacterium J06621_15; assembly: GCA_038525335.1. GTDB lineage: Bacteria > Cyanobacteriota > Cyanobacteriia > Cyanobacteriales > Nostocaceae > Rivularia. Next base: position 11,626 of record JBCBHT010000165.1, read on the forward strand.
TACTCCTGTCCCCAAACCTACTCCTACTCCCAAAAAATTAAAAACAGCAGAGGACATAACACAAAATCCGGTACAAGCACAAATTCAATTTTTGCCTGACTCTAATAAAATTACCACTCAGGGTGTAGAAAATCTAAATAACTTAAAGCAAGAAATTTCCGAGTTTGAATCTCAAAATCTTGGTATACGAATTTATTCTAATCCTGATAAATCAAACTTTGGTCAACAAATTGCAAGACAGCGAGGTGAAGAAGTAGCAGGTTATTTACGTCATCTTGGATTGAAAAATAAAATAGTGATTTCCAGAAGAAGCGCTGATGTAACAGCAAATCAATCATTAGTGGTTCAGTTGTATAAGCTTAAATAAATAGAAAATTTAATTTTTGCATTTTTCAGCAAGCCCTATTTCAGAAGCCAGAAGGAAGAAGGCAGAAGGCAGAATGCAGAATGCAAAGGGGCTTATGCTTAAAAGTGTCTCTATTGAAATAAGGACATAAATCCCACTAAATATTTATTGTGCTGCGCGTCTTAAAATCTTGTTTGTTTTTTTACTGTTAGCGCAGCGTGTCCTATCGGACACGCTTTAAACTCAGCAACTTTTGTTTTTATTAATACTTTTTAACGTCAGTTCGGGTTAAGAAATTAATTTTGCTTTTAGCGGCTGATTAATGCCTAAAACAAGGTAATTACCTTTATAAAACTATTTTGAATCAACTACACAACAAGGGTTTGAGCTTATCTCGAACTCAAGTTTTTACCTTCTACCCTCTGCCTTTTTTATTATAAAAACTATAGTGTTATTTAAGACACTTGAATTAAAAATATATGTGATTACACTGATTTGTAAATATTAGTAAATAATAAAAATGCAAGTTTTAATTGTTGCTGAACACGCTTCTACTCAATTTGGTGGCGAAGCATTTTTACCCCTAAACTATTTTAGGTTACTTAGAAAACGCAATATTGATACTTGGTTGGTGGTTCATCAACGTACTCAAACTGAACTTGAATCGCTTTTCCCCGAAGAATTTAACCGGATGCACTTTATCCCGGATACCTGGGTACACCGTTTATTATGTCATTTGGGAGCATTTTTACCTAGAAGATTGGCTTTCATGACTGTTGGCTTAATTAGTAATTTATATACCCAAAGTCTTCAGCGTCAAATTGTTCGCGAGCTTGTTAAGCAAAATAATATAGATATTGTTCACCAAACGATTCCGGTATCTCCTAAATTTCCTTCGTTAATATTTGACGTTGGGACACCTGTTGTTATTGGTCCGATGAATGGTGGTATGGATTATCCTCCGAGCTTTAATCATCAAAGCTGGTTTGTCGATTTAACAATGTTTGTAGGACGCAAATTCTCGAATTTTGTTAATTATTTGGTACCAGGAAAACTTAAAGCAGATGTTTTACTTGTTGCGAACGAACGTACTAAGCAAGCATTGCCTGCGGGACACAAAAAAACTATTTTAGAACTAGTAGAAAACGGTGTCGATTTATCTATATGGCAAAATAGTAAATCTTATTTGGCAAAACCAAATCAATCCACTCGTTTTATTTTTATTGGTAGATTAGTAGATTGGAAAGCAATAGATTTACTTTTAGAAGCCTTCAGCGTGGTAGCTGCTAATTGTGATTCTTGTTTAGAAATTATTGGTGACGGTAAACAAAGAAAGCAACTCGAAGCTCAAACATTACAGTTAGGTTTAAGTCAAAAAGTAACCTTTTGTGGCTACCTTTCTCAGAAGGAATGTGCTGCAAAATTAGAGGAAGCTGATGTGTTTGTTCTCCCCAGTCTTTTAGAATGTGGGGGTGCAGTAGTTTTAGAAGCAATGTCTATGGGAATACCCGTGATCGCAACTAAATGGGGTGGTCCGGTAGATTATCTCGATGAAAGCTGCGGTATATTAATAGAGCCGACTTCAAAAGCTGTTTTGGTCAAGGGATTTATTAACGCTATGCAGAAATTAGCCCAAGAACCTCAATTACGATTGCAATTAGGTGAAGCTGCCAAAGAACGTGTTCGACAACATTTTGACTGGGAACGAAAAATAGATCGCATTTTAGAGATTTATGATTTAGCAACGCAGAAGTAGCAAAGAGTTTTGTAAAACTTCCGATTCCTCAAATTTTTATCGGACTTACGCAGCCATAACAGAAATATGGGACTCCAGACATTAAGATTCCCTAAACCCCCGATAGGCTAAGGCATACACCGTAGGATTAATTGCGGGAGAACGAGGCAGAGTCCTATTTTAGAATTGATAAGACCCAAAAGAAGAACAAAAAACAAACTTATTCAAATTAAAATATCTTCTTGATAATTGTTAACTGTTAATTGTCAACTTCGCCTCACGTTCAAACAACACCATTCTTTCCGCTTCCACAAAGTTGCTACCACCCAGCCATTTTTCTCTAAAACATCGGTAACAGCGTTAGATTGCTCTAATAAAATACCGCTAAAAATACCCCAGCTAGTCGGTTTAACAATTGCGCTCATACCGGGAAGTATTTCCATGATTATGTCAGCTAGAATGTTACAGACAATCCCATCTACTGGTTCGGTAACTAACTGCTGCATTGCTTCCACACTTCCCTGAGCTACTGTCAAACGTTCGGGAGCAAACCCATTTATATCGCGGTTTTCAATGGTTGAACTAACTGCTAATGAGTCGGTATCTACTGCGTAGGCTTTTGCTGCTCCTAACAGTAATGCTCCAATAGAAAGAATACCGGAACCACAACCAATATCCGCAATTACCACATCATGTTTTTTCTCTTGGGAACTGACAAAAGATTCGGGAATATCGCTAAAACGCATTTCTAGCGATTCTAAACAAAGTTGGGTTGTTGCATGTGCCCCCGTACCAAAAGCTGAACCGGGGTCGAGCTGCAAGATTATCCGTTCCGAATTTTCTGGAGCTGGTATCCAAGAAGGATTAATTAAAATGCGATCGCCAATTTCTTGAGGTTCCCAATGTTGTTTCCAACTGCTCGACCAGTCTTCTTCATCAATCAGCTTCCACTGTAAGGAAGGTAAAGCAGTTTCAAAACAAAGAGCATCCTGACGTAACCACAGCGATAAAGCTGCTAAGTCTAGTAAATGTGCCTGAGATTGGGGTAAGTAAGCCTGAACGGAAACTAAGTTACCTTTTTTTTGACTAGCAGTTCCCCGACAGCCAAATTCATCCAGTCGCCAATATACTGAATCTTCAATCTCCGGAGAACATAGAATTTGTAATTCCCACCAAGTTTTTGCCACGTTTAAATTAGTTAGGAGTTAGGAGTTAGGAATTAGGAGTTAGGAATTAAGAGTTGTGAGTTATGAGTTGGAAATTGGGAGTTAGGAGTTGGAAGTTAGGAATTAAGAGTTGGAACTCAAGAATTAAAAGTTAGGAGTTAGAAATTAGTAGTTGGGAATTAGCAGTCATTATCAACAAATTCAAATTCAACAGTTAAGAATTAGGAAAACGAAATTATCACTTTGAACTCAGAACTTTGTTCTCTTATATTGCTATTCGATGCATAATAATTAACTTTGAATTCCCAACTCCTAATTATTAACTCCTAACTCCTAACTCTTAATTCCTAACTCCTAACTCCTAACTCCTAACTTTCTAAAGTGTTACTGTATAAGCATCTCGAATGCCTGGTACTTTGGTAATTTCTTTCAAAATACCGTCTGGTAATGGGTCATCTATACTGATAACCATTACTGCATCACCTCGGACAATTTTACGTCCTACCTGCATGCTGGCAATATTAACGTTAAAACTACCAAGTAAAGAACCAATTTTACCGATAATACCGGGCATATCGCGGTGTACGGTAAATAGCATATAACGATTTGGTGGTACGTTGATGGGAAAACTATCAAGTCCGGTAATCCGAATTTCTCCATCACCTAATAATGCACCGGTAACATCATGAGTTCCTAAATTACCTGTTGCTTCTAAATGCAGCGAACCAGCGTAATCTTTTATCGAATCATCGCGGGTTTCGATAACGCGAATTCCTCTTTCTTTGGCTTCGATATTGGCATTTACATAATTTACCCGTTCGCGTAAAGCTTGGTAAAGCAATCCTTTAATCGAAGCTATTACCAAAGGTTGACTTTTATTAGTTGCAAGTTCTCCTTGCAAAGTCACCTTAAGAACTTCTACTCTACCACCAGCAAGCTGACCGACTAGATTACCTAAAGTTTCTGCTAGCTGCATATAAGGCTTAAGTTCTTCCAAGACATTGGGATTGAGTCCGGGAATATTCACAGCAGAACGTGCTGGTAAACCTAACATCACATCGCGAATCTGTTCGGCTACGTCAATGGCAACGTTTACCTGTGCTTCGGTAGTAGATGCTCCCAAATGAGGAGTAAGAACAACTTCTTTACCTAAAGCTTTTAAGGGAGATTCACCCAAAGGTTCGGATTCGTAAACATCCAATGCAGCACCCTTGATTTTTCCTTCCTTGAGAGCTGCGGCTAAAGCATCTTCATCAATGATTCCACCACGAGCGCAATTAATAATCCGAGCATTGGGTTTCATCTTCGCCAACATTTCGGCATTGATTAAATGAGCAGTTTCTGGAGTTTTGGGGATATGCAAAGTAATGTAATCAGCTTGCTGCACCAGCAAATCCATATCTACCAACTGAACACCCATCTGTTCCGCTCTTTCATTGGAAATAAAAGGGTCAAAAGCGAGTAATTTCATTCCCATTGCTTTAGCGACACCAGCAACATGAGAACCAATTTTTCCTAAACCAACAATTCCCAAAGTCTTCTTATAAACTTCAGTACCAACAAAAGTTTTGCGGTTCCACTCGCCTTTTTTCACCGAAGCATTAGCATCAGCAATATTGCGAGACATAGCCATCATCATCGCCAAAGCATGTTCGGCTGCTGCAATAGTATTACCTTCAGGGGAATTTACAACAACAATTCCTCGACGGGTAGCTGCGGGTACGTCTACATTATCGACACCTACACCAGCACGACCGATAATTTTGAGATTCGTGGCTGCTTCAATAACTTCTTGAGTAACGCGAGTTCCAGAGCGTCCACAAGCAACGTTTATTGCTGCATTCAAGTTTTCTGCTTTACTTTTACTTCCCTCAACTTTTATTACTCTTAAAT
>JBCBHT010000166.1:0-16749 GCA_038525335.1 Cyanobacteria bacterium J06621_15
AATTGTTTTAGTAGGACCGCTATCATGTATATACAGATATAACAGTAACCCAATTGAAAATTATTTAGACTATTTCTATCGTCAGCCATGCTTTGATATAGAAAATGACTCCGAAGCTTATAATTTTTTTGTTGAAATCTTAAAAGCTCGTTCGCAAGATAATTTTATAGAAGAATCGGCGATTGATTTACTTGTCAAGTATTCTGGTGGTATATTAAGAGATTTAGTTAATTTGACACAAGCTGCTATTGAAGAAACTTACATATTAGGAGATGAGAAAGCATCTAACAAGTATGTCTTAAATGCAATTGAGTCATTAGGAAAGTCACAAATACTTGGTCTTTCAAATGAAGAATTAGGAACATTGATAATACTTATTAGAACGGGAAAATTTTTTCTTAAAGAACAAGATATCAAGCTATTAGTCACAAGACGCATTATAGAATATGTATATCCTAAACAACGTTATGCGGTTCATCCTGCGATTGTACCGATAATTGAGCAAATACATGCTTGACAAAATGATGAATATTAATTCAATTTCTATTGATGAATTTCTTCAGCGTGTAGGTTCGCAATCAAATGGTAATATATGGTCGGTGCTTGTTACATCAAATTTAGATAATTCTGAATTAGCAGAAGAACTTAAAGAAACAATTTCTATTTTTACTGAATCTGAAGTAGGAATAATTTCGGCTAATAATGAAATAGATAATATCGTAAATGAAATTCAATCAGCTTCAGAATACTACTTAATAATTTGGGATTTTGAAACCTGGGATAATCGTAATTGGCGTAAATTTGACCAAATGAGAAGTCGGTTAATTAAGCAACGTGGAGTTGTCTTAGTTTTGTCAGAAACGATTGTAGAAAAAATGTTTATAGATGCTCCGAATATTGTTAGTTGGATAGGTTCAAGAGTATATGAATTAAAAGAAGATACGGAACTCTTAACAGAAGCAGAACGTGATACGAGATTGATTGAGCTTCAACAATGGTCGGGATATTCCAATAATAAAATAATAGAGTTAGCAGAGTCAGAGCAACTTCCTCCCGACCCTGAATATGGTGAATGGTTGGTGCTTCTCAATCGGGAGGATTTGATTGGACGGTAAAAGTAATTGGGAGAGTTTTTGCGAGCAAATCCAAGAGCGTACTTTAGATACTGCACCCCTGACTGTAGACAGTGCAAAAAAATTGCGATCGCAATTTCTCAAGTGCTTAACCGAAGCTTATGATAACGGTATTTTAAAGACTAAGATAAATGAAATTTATAAACTGCTAAAACTAAATAAAGCTGAAAATCGTGGTAAAAATATCAAAAATTTAATAGGAGGAGAATTAAATTTTAAGAGACGTAAGGAATTAGCACATTTTGAACGCTTTGATGGTGCTTGGTTTGATTTTGGAATTCTGGTTGATGAGACGAAAAAACCAGCAACAATAATCGGATTTCATTTTGAAATTAGATTTTTAGAAGATAATCCGATAAAATTTCTCCGTTTTGACTTAAATTTACCCGACCATAATAATCAAGACAAAGGAAAAAGATTTCATATACATCCAGGTACAGACGACTTCATGATTCATAGTCCTCCGAATTCACCTTTAGAAATACTCCATTTATTTTTATACGATTTATATCTTCCTCAACGTCCTCGCTCGTCTTGATTCCATAATATAAATTGATGCAAAACTTACTCAATAGACTAATTCTTAACTTTTCGTTATTTACACGGGTACGTCTACGATAAAAGTCTTGATAAAATGCGATAAATAAGCCTTTAGCAGCTTTGTTTTTTGCTTCGGAAATTTAGATTAATCTACCATCTACGAAAATATCGTAAACTATCCAATTTTTAATTAGATTGGACATTTTTTATTTTTACCGAATTTCAACAAGATAAAAATTAGCTATTTAATAATACAAATAATTATGATTAAAACAACATGCTTAATCAATAATTTTAACTATGGTGATTTTATTATTGAAGCCGTAGAGAGTGCGCTGCAACAGACTGTAGAGTTTGATGAGATAATTATAGTTGATGATTGTTCTACAGATGATTCTGTTCAAAAGTTGCAGGAAGCCTATAGTCAAAATCCGAAAGTACAGCTAATTATCAAAGATAAAAATAAAGGTCAACTATCTAGTTTTAATCTAGGTTATTCAGCTTCTAGCGGTGACATAATTTGTTTTCTTGATTCAGATGATAGATACCATAAAAAATATCTTGAAAGCATTCTAAAAGTTTATAATTTATATCAAGAATGTGATTTTTTATTCTGCGGATATCAAAAATTTAAAGATTCGGATTTATCGGGACTAGATAAAGTAAATCAGCAGCTAGAAAGCCCAATTGATGTTTTACAACATGTTAGAAATAGAGGCTGTTCCGCAGTTTTCACTCTTCATACAAAACGGTATATAGGTGCTCCTACTTCTACTTTATCAATGCGACGTAAAACTGCTGATAAAATATTACCTTTTCCTTACATAGAGGATTGGAGAATTCGAGCCGATGACTGCTTGGTTTACGGAGCTTCTTTAGTAGGAGCAATTAAATTCACGCTATCGCTAAAATTGCTTCAATACAGAATACATACGAGAAACAATTTTGCTAACAAAACTCAAGAAAATGCGAAAGAGCGTAAAGAAATATTAGCTCACTATCAAAGAAGGTTAGCTTTAAATCGCTTATTCAATTTATTTTCTCAACAGATGAACTATATTGATAAAAGCGAACTAATATCTCTTATTCCCTTCGAGTTTAAAACCATACCTCAGCCAGATTCAAAAGACTTCCGGGGATATATTAATTTACTCTGGAGTTCTAATCTAGAATTACATCATAAAATTAAAAGTTCGTTGATTATAACAAAGTATATGCTAGCAACTCGTAAATAATCAAAAAATACTTATTAATACAGTATATTTCAGTAAATAAGCCAGTATTGTCTATATTTTTTGCGATTTTAATAAGGAAAAAATATAGACAATCCTGGTTTCATAAAATTAAATTCTCTCTCTTTTTCCATTTATAGCTGTATTTTTACTCTTTACTTGTTAATTGCTACTTATTAATGGTAAATTTATTAACCAGAATAATGGCTAAACAAGGTACAAGCATAAACTACATGAATCTTGCGGGTGGACATCTTTTACCGCCTAAACATACCTCACAAAGATGAAATATGCGAAGAATAATTTATGTAAACCCTCCTCCTACTTTCTATTATCTGAGATAGTTAAGGTTTCAAATTAATCTTTCATAGTCAAAGAATTAAATAATCAAAAACAAAATAATTTAGAAATGGAAATTTAATAAAAAACTTGAGTATAATGCTTATCAAAATTATGTTCAAAAACAACATTAACAATCGCATTTACAATTTTTTCACCACCAGTACATGAAGGTTCAATTGGATTCGCATAATCCGTTGTTTCATTACAGGTTAATCTTAAATCAATTAGCGGAATACCGAACTGAAAAGCTTGTCTAATAATAACATCATTGAAAATTGTTAATGCAGAAACCCCGATTCTTTGATAAGTTGACTCGGGGTAATTTGGATTATAAATCGTACAAATAGCTGTAGAAATATTTAAACTTAGAATCTTTTGTATTAGTTTTTGATACTTTTCTTCAAAATCTTCTCGTAAATTAGCCAACTTAATAAAAACTTCAGCAGAAGAAGCCACTTTCTCATTCAAAATACCAATACAGCTAAGTGCATCATTTCCTCCCACACTCAGCACTAAATGAGTAGCATCTGATGGTAATTTTTCTAGCTGAGCATAAACGTCATCAACTTTATTCCCATCAACAGCATTTAAACTAGCATTCCAATTTTCGGGAAGTTTTACTTTTAACTGCGAAATTACATCCGGATTTTCACCAACATAAGCAGCATTATCAAAAATCGAATCACCGAGTAGAACTATGTGAGACATTTTTTTAGAGGGGGTAGAGAGGGAAGAGGGGGAAGAGGGGGAAGAGGGGGAAGATAACTATTTATTAATTCCTAACTCCTAACTCCTAACTTTTTACCATGCCCAATTCCCCAATTACCAATTCCCCAATTCGTAATTACCGATTACCAAATCTTTCTTCAAACGCAAAGAGTAAGATAGAATTGTTAAGGGATGTTTACAGAATCGACATTTTTACCCAAATTCTGTTAATACAGCCTTTACACGATAGTTAAGATATATAAACCCGCAGTTAACCGGACGCAATTATGACGCTCCCAATCCGTAACGTCGCTATTATCGCTCACGTAGACCACGGCAAAACAACCCTCGTTGATTCCCTGCTCAAACAATCTGGCATTTTCCGTGAAGGGGAAGACGTTCCGGATTGCGTCATGGATTCAAACGATTTGGAAAGAGAACGAGGAATTACAATTCTTTCCAAAAATACAGCTGTTCGCTACAAAGACACTTTAATTAATATTGTTGATACTCCCGGACACGCTGACTTCGGTGGAGAAGTGGAACGGGTATTGGGTATGGTAGATGGTTGTGTCTTAATCGTAGACGCAAACGAAGGACCAATGCCTCAAACTCGTTTTGTGTTGAAGAAAGCTCTGGAAAAAGGATTACGTCCGATTGTTGTAGTTAACAAAATTGACCGTCCTAGAGCTGACCCCCACACAGCAGTTGATAAGGTACTGGATTTGTTCCTAGAGTTGGGAGCAGATGATGACCAGTGCGATTTCCCTTATTTGTTCGCTTCCGGTTTAGCAGGTTTTGCTAAAAACGAACTAGAAGACGAAGACAAGGATATGCAGCCTTTATTTGAGGGAATTTTACGTCACGTTCCACCCCCAGTTGGCGACCCCGAGAAGCCTTTACAATTACAGGTGACAACTCTGGATTATTCTGAGTACTTGGGCAGAATTGTCATTGGTAGAATTCATAATGGCACCATCAACGCCGGACAGCAAGCCGCTTTGGTCAAGGAAGACGGTAAAATTGTCAAAGCCAAAATTAGTAAGTTAATGGGCTTTGAAGGTTTAGCAAGGGTGGAATTAGAAAAATCATCTGCTGGTAATCTAGTCGCAGTTGCAGGTTTTGCTGATGCGAATATTGGAGAAACCATTACCTGTCCCAACGAACCCCAAGCATTACCACTTATTAAAGTGGACGAACCTACTTTACAAATGACCTTCTCTGTGAATGACTCACCATTCTGCGGAAAAGAAGGAGATTTTGTAACTTCTCGTCAGATAAGAGACCGTTTGATGCGCGAGTTGCAGACAAACGTAGCTCTAAGAGTTGAAGAAACCGATTCTCCCGATAAATTTGGGGTTTCCGGACGTGGTGAACTTCACTTGGGTATTTTAATTGAAACCATGCGTCGTGAAGGTTATGAGTTTCAGGTATCCCAGCCACAGGTAATTTACCGTGAAGTCAACGGACAACCTTGCGAACCATACGAACTTCTGGCTTTGGACGTTGCTGAAGAAGCAGTTGGTGGCTGTATCGAACGACTCGGACAGCGCAAAGGTGAAATGCAAGATATGCAGATGGGTGGTAACGGACGTTCTCAATTAGAGTTCGTGATTCCCGCTCGTGGTTTGATTGGTTTCCGTGGTGAATTCATGCGTATTACTCGCGGTGACGGAATCATGAACCACAGTTTCTTAGATTATCGTCCGATTATTGGTGAAATTTCTGCCCGTCGTAACGGTGTATTGATATCTTTTGAGGAAGGTGTTGCTACCTTCTACGCTTTGAAGAATGCTGAAGATAGAGGTTCTTTCTTTATTACACCGGGTACCAAAGTTTATAAAGGTATGATTGTCGGAGAAAACAATCGTCCTCAAGATTTGGAGTTGAACCTTTGTAAAACAAAGCAGTTAACAAACCATCGTGCTGCTAGTGGTGATGAATTAGTTCAATTACAAGCACCAGTAGAAATGAGTTTGGAAAGAGCTTTGGAATATATTGGTCCAGATGAATTGGTGGAAATTACTCCAGAATCAATTCGTTTGAGAAAGATGTCGAAGAAATTTGCCAGACGGTAATTTACTTAAAAGTTAGGAGTTAAGAGTTAAGAGTTAGGAGTTGTGAATAAAAATCTAACTTCTTACCTTAATTTCTAATTTATTCTTGTTGTGAGACGGGTTGAGTGACCCGTTCTTTTTTATGGGTTAATTTTTTAATGCTTAAGCTTGATTTCAAAGCGCTATTAACGGGATATAGAATTTACAGCACTTTGCAAGTAAATGGGGTACACAGCTATATCCTGAAAGTCTTGTGGGGTGGGCATCCCTGCCCGTCCAATTTTACCTTACTAAGATAAAATATGCTGTATATTGCTGCGATTTCTGCAATTGTGGAATTATTATATTTTGTAGCCTTATAGCTATAATTTTGCTTGAATCGCAATTGACCAAATAGTTGAAAATGGTCAATTTAATGTGAGATAATAAATATTTGTGTTATTATTTGCTAGCTTAAATTGTTTGTCTAATCATGGCTAAAAGTAAAGGTGTTCGTATAATAGTGACACTTGAATGTACAGAGTGTCGCAGCAACGCTAATAAGCGTTCGCCTGGAGTTTCTCGTTATACGAGTACTAAGAATCGTCGCAATACAACTAACCGTTTAGAACTAAAAAAGTTCTGCACTCACTGCAACACGCATACCGTTCACAAGGAAATTAAGTAAAAATGGCTTATTACCGTCGTCGTCTCTCTCCCATCAAACCTGGAGAACCTATAGATTATAAAGACGTTGATTTGTTACGTAAATTTATTACCGAACGCGGTAAAATACTACCACGTCGAATTACTGGTTTAACTTCTCAGCAACAACGCGCTCTAACTGCATCAATCAAACGTGCCAGAATTTTGGCTTTACTACCTTTTGTGAATGCTGAAGCTTAAATCAAGTATTTCAAGGACGAATTATTAGGGAGGTCGCTTAAGCTTCATAGCGGTGGGTTGCCTCCCAAACCAGTGTTATATCTAAGTTCAGAACTTACGTATAGATAATCATGACATTGCAAACAGCAATGAATATTTTGAAATTTTCATATTAAATTTTTGTATTACTTTTTGTCTTATTTTTTGTATTGAAGATGATTTGATTTTGGAGTTTTGATATTAGATAATCCAAAATCGCCGGAACTGAAAACTTGAATGAATTACAAGGCTTGTGGAAAAGGGGACGCTGGTAGAATTTAGAAATCAAGGCGAACGTCGTTTGGGTGTAGTAGAGCGTCCAGACGGAAAAACTCGGTGGATTGTGTTGGACGAACGAGGACAATCCACTAGTCTTGCACCGAGACAATTCACTTATAAAGTTGTCGGACAAACATATAATTCGTCAGAAATACCAGGTTTTCTGCAACAGGTAGAGTCATATTTAGACCCTTCAAGCTTAGAAGTGGCTTGGGAATTATTGGTAGAGGATGGTGCGTCAGCTACTCCTGAAGAAATGGCTAATTTACTGTTTTCTGAAGCAGAACCATCTCAAGTTTATGCAGCTCACTGCTTGTTATCAGATGATAAAATTTATTTTAAGCAAAAGGGTGATGGTTACGAGCCACGAAGCGCTTCGGCAGTAGCAGAACGCAAGCACCAATTAGAAGTAGAAGCTCTCAAAGCTAGAGGACAAAAAGAATTTTTACAAAGAATACAGCAAGCGCTAAACGGTGAAGCTGTAGAATGGCAAAAGCATGACAGACATAGACTCGAAGCATTAGAAAAATATGCAGCGTTGTTAGCAGATGTAACGCGGGGTGGAGTTAAATACGATTCTTTAGCTCAAGCTTATCCTCCACCAGCACAAGTTTTAGAAACGATGACGATGCTCGAACGCACTGCAACTCCTCAAGGAGCGTTCGGTTTGCTCGTTGATTTAGGTTGGTGGAGTGCAAATGAAAACCTGTTTCTACGTCGTTCTTCGATTCCGGTTCAATTTCCTACTAAGGTATTAGATGTGGCCCATGAACGCTTGAACTCTCCTCCTCCAGATCCAGATCAAAACCGTTTGGATTTAACTCACCTGAAAGTCTATACGGTTGATGATGAAACGACGACTGAAATTGATGATGGTTTAAGTTGGGAAAAGACCCCCGATAATCGAGAAAGATTATGGGTGCATATTGCAGACCCTACTAGATGGCTCGTACCCGAAGACGAATTAGATTTAGATGCTCGGAAGCGGGGTAGTACAGTTTACTTACCCACGGGAATGATTCCCATGTTCCCGGAAATATTGGCGACCGGACCAATGAGTTTGGTACAGGGAGAAATTTGTTGTGCTTTGAGTTTTGGAATCATCTTGGATGAAACTGGAGCAGTAGAAGACTACAGCATTCATGCAAGTTTAATTAAACCCACTTATCGTTTAACCTATGAAGATGTAGACGATATTTTAGAATCTGGAGTACGAGAAGAACCCGAAATTGCAGCTTTAGGGAAATGGGCAAAACAGCGTAAATCTTGGCGCTTCGAGCAAGGTGCTATCAGCATAAATATGCCAGAGGCTGCAATTAAAGTAAAAGATGACGAAGTTAATATAGATTTGTTAGATGATTCTCGTTCGCGACAGCTAGTAGCCGAAATGATGATTCTAGCAGGTGAAGTTGCCGCTCGTTACGGTAAAAATCACAATATTCCGCTACCATTTCGCGGTCAACCGCAGCCAGAATTACCACCAGAAGAAGAATTATTATTATTACCAGCAGGTTTTGTCCGTGCTTGTGCAATGCGTCGCTGCATGCCAAAAAGTGAAATGAGTATTAGCCCCTTGCGTCATGCAGGTTTGGGTTTAGAGACTTACACACAAGCAACTTCTCCGATTCGTCGTTATAGTGACTTGCTGACTCACTTTCAAATTAAAGCTCATCTTCGAGGTGAAGATTTACCATTTTCAGCAGAAGAACTCAAAGAAGTGATGATGACTGTTACCAGCATTACTCAAGAGGTAGTAATGGTAGAGCGACAAACTAATAGATATTGGGCTTTAGAATACTTACGTCGTCATTTAGATAAAGCCTGGGACACAACAGTTTTAATGTGGTTGAGGGAAGATAGTAATTTGGCACTAATTTTGTTAGAAGACTTAGGTTTACAGTTACCAATGTTCTTCAAACGTGCTGTTGATTTAGGTGAAGAAATTTTAGTTAAAGTTATTCACGCAGACCCTCAGAAAGATGTCATTCAGTTCCAAGAAGTAGTTTATCAAGAAGCTTAATTGGGCATTGGGTATTGAATATTGAATAATGTAGGGTGCGTGACGGCTACAATAAATCATGATTCACAACAAAAATTGTGAATATTGCCGTCACGCACCATTATCAATCCATTGATAATTGATAATTGTTCATTGTTCATTGATAATTGTCTTATGGATAAAATAATCATCTTTGACACAACAATGAGAGATGGAGAATTAATGCCCGGTGTAAAATTCAATTTACAACAAAAAATTTCTATTTCAAAATTATTAGAAGAGATAGGAATAGATGTAATTGAAGTTAGTTATCCAGCAAATTCATCTTCAGATTTTGAACAGGCTTTAGAGATATCTAAAATTATTAGTAATTCTACTATTTGTGGATTAGCAGGTGCAAAGGAAAAAGAAATAATCAGTGTTGCAGAAGCAATTAAACCAGCTAAAAGAAGCAGAATTCATACTTATAGTAATGTAAATTTAAAAGGTAAAAATAAGGTTCGATTAGAAGATGAATTAGAAAGTATCAAAAAGAGCGTATCTCTAGCAAGAAATAATTGCGAAGAAGTTGAATGGAGTGCTTTTGATGCAACGAGAAGCGAAGCAGATTTTTTATGTAAAGCTATCGAAACCGCAATTAATAATGGTGCTACAACGATTAATATTCCTGATAGCTTGGGATTAGCATCACCACAAGATTTTTCTCAGCTTTTACAAATGATTATTAATCGGGTACCTAACATTGATAAAGCGGTCATTTCTGTTCATTGTCATGATGATTTAGGTCAAGCAGTTGAAAACTCTCTTGCTTCTTTAAATTGTGGAGTTAGACAAATAGAATGTGCCATCAATGGGTTAGGAGCAAGAAAAGGAAATGCAGATTTAGCAGCACTTGTAAAAGAAATTGCAAATTTAGAAAATTATCAAACTGATATTGATACTTCGCTGATTGATAAAGCTTCTGAATTAGTTGCTCAAATTACAGGAATTTACTGTTAATAGAACTTATGGACTTCGGGGTGTAACGGGGTAGGTTCATTTGTCTAGCTTTCAGCTTATGCGCTACCGTTTAAAATATTTTTATTTATAAGTGTTTGTCTGTTTGCTTTTTAATCTTTTTTGTCCACCTTTTATCTTAAAGTCCAGGTATAATTCCAGTTCGCTTTTTATATACGGAAGACTTTAAATATAACTTAAAGCTATGATACTCAAAAGAATTATTTTATTTTAGGTAATTATGATATGGTTCTCCCAAATTTTATTATTTTTGGTGTCGAAAAAGCTGGAACAACGTCAATTTATAATTATCTCAAGCAACATCCTCAGATTTACATGAGTCCTATCAAGGAAACTAATTTCTTTGAAAAAGATTGGGAAAATGCATTACCTGAAGTTAAAGCAAAAAAGCGTAATGGCATTTATTCTTTAGAAAAATATTGTCAGTTGTTTGAAGCTGTCACCGATGAAATAGCTATTGGGGAAGTGTCCCCAAACTATCTTTTTCATTATCAAGAGTCTGCGAAAAGGATTAAAGCCGTACTTCCTGACGTAAAACTGATTGCGATTCTTAGAAATCCAGTAGAGAGAGCCTATTCTGATTATCTAATGCATATAAGGGATGTTATTGGTCAACCCCAAACTTTAGAAGAACAACTTAAATATCGTCCTCAACAATCCTTTACACTACGTAAAGGTCTTTATTATGAACCCCTGAAACACTATTTTGACGCATTCTCAAAGGAGAATATAAAAATTTACTTGTATGACGATTTATGCCAAGATGCTGTGGAATTAATGCAAGATATCTATAGCTTTTTAAATGTTGATTCAATGTTTAAGCCAGACACATCCCGAAAGTCTCAGGTTGCAGAAGTTCCTAAAAATAAGACTTTGAATTACCTATTGCGAGTTAATAATCCTTTTAGAACTTTAGTTGCCAGTTTTTTAAAAACGTTTTTATCAGAAAAAAAACGACAAATTTTGCGTTCCCAGCTTCTGAAATTAAATGCAGCAAAAAAGAGTAGCTTACCACTGTCATCCAATGAACGTTCACTGCTTCTAGAATACTATCGGGAAGATACTTTGAAGCTACAAGGACTAATTAATCGTGATTTATCTGCCTGGTTAGTATAGGCTAATAAACGCGAGGAAAACAACAAATTAATATGCTAGGCAAATTGGCGCTATGTAGGTATTTATAAATGAAGATAATTTATCATATTATTAAGAGTCAAGATTGGGAAAAAGCTTCTGTAGAAGGAACCTATATTGCTGACTCTCTGGAGACTGAGGGTTTTATTCATTGCTCGACATCAGCACAGTTAGTAAAAACAGCAAATAGATTTTTTAAAAATCAAACAGATTTATTACTTCTTTTCATTGATTCTGATAAGGTGAATCCAGAAATTCGTTACGATGAAGTTGCAGAAAATGAGAAATTTCCTCATATTTATGGTGCTTTAAATTTAGATGCGGTATTCAAAGTAATTAATTTTGCATCTGATAAAAACGGTTTGTTTGAATTACCGCCAGAAGTTCAGCTAGAATAATTTGATTGATTTAATATACCCAACAAATGCAGAATTTTTTCTTTATTATTCATCTCTCCTACAATTCTTCTTGTTGGTTTCGGTAAAATTCTAACTAAGGTAGGAGTCGCGCTAACTTGATGTATTTCTGCTTGCTCGGGATGAGTTAATACATCAATAACTCTGAGGGTGTAAGGGTTTCCCAAGTATTTTTCTAGCAATTCATGGAGGCTTTTAAGTATATTCTCGGTATTAGGAGTATGCCCTGCAACAAATAAGCGAAGAATATAGGGCTGTTTTGGAGATTGCATTTTCCGTCCAGAGAATAGAGGTTGAGAATCAATATTTGCTTGTTCGGATACTTCTAAACGCACAATCAAATCATGGTTTTCCCACAACTGTCCAAAACTAGAGCGATAAGTTGCTAATACTATGCTATCGCACAACCCATCATGCCAGGGAGTTCTTTGCCAAGTTAAATCACCAGTGTTAAAAATAGCATTTAGTAGAGCTTGATAACGTATTACAGCAGGATAAGCTTCTGCAAAAGTTCTAACTTCTCCGGAACGTGGATCTAGCCAGTGGTCAATAGTCGCTGTATATACTGGAACCAAGAAATGAGGTGGTTCTGGTAAATCTAATATTTCCTGTAAAGCACTGCATAAATGTGAATGCCATCGACCTTTTTTACTGGGGTCAATACAGTAAATTAAATCTCCTCCAGGTGTAAATAATGCAATACCTTTGAATAACTTTGGTAAAGGTGATTTATTTGAATTCAATGGCTTATGGGATTTTGGATTTTGGATTTTGGATTTTGGATTTTGAATTTCATCTAGAGACGCGAATGTTCGCGTCCCTATAATTTATTCTTCTTTATTTCCTATTCCCTTTCACTTAAACTTATACACGACCTCGTAGCATCTGCGCCATCTCGTTAGGAGTTGGTGACATTTCGAGTGCGGTTTCTTCTGTAATCCGACCTTCTTGATAAAGGTTGAACAAAGACTGATTCATGGTAATCATGCCGTCGAAACTGGCTTGTTTCATCAATTCAGTCATTTCGTCGTATTTTGAGTCTTTAATCCAGTCTTTGATTGCTTCGGTATTTATCAGAATATCGTGGAAAGCTGCCCTTTTTCCATCTGTCGTGCGACACAGACCTTGTGAAATAACTGCAACTAAAGACTCAGATATTGCTACTCGCATTGGGTCTTGTTCTTCACCAGGGAAAAGATTGAGAATACGTTCGATGGTTTTTACTGCACTGTTGGTGTGAAGGGTTCCCATTACTAAGTGACCTGTTTGAGCGGCTTTCATCGCGGTGTTGACTGTTTCTTTGTCCCGCATTTCACCTACCAGAATCAAATCTGGGTCTTCCCGTAAAGCAGCTTTTAAAGCATTATCAAATTTGCGGGTGTGCATTCCGACTTCCCGCTGTTTAACCAGAGATTTTCGACTTTGATGAACGAATTCAACCGGATCTTCAATAGTAATAATATGTTTGGACATCTCCCGATTGATATAGTCAATCATCGCTGCCATTGTGGTTGATTTACCTGAACCAGTAGGACCTGTAACTAAAATCAGACCTTTATGGTAATGACAAATATCTCTAAAAATTGGAGGTAATTTCAACTGTTCCATCGATAGGATTTTGACTGGAATCAATCGCAATACCATTGCATAACCTCTGAGGGAATCAAAGATATTGATTCGGACGCGAGCAAAATCGAACTGAGTTGCTCCGTCAAAGTCTAAAGTTTCTTGAAAGCGCTTAATTTCTTCTTCTGTGAGTGTCTCATGCAACCAACTCATGAAAGTCTCTTTATCCGTTTCTGGATAATCAGTTGTGTCTATTTCTCCTCGGTTGCGGAAGCGGGGTATTTCACCTACTCCCAGGTGAATGTCGGAAAACCCTTTTTCATGAGCTTCCAAAATTAATTGCTTGAAAGTTGGTTGCGAACTTTTGGAACTAGAGATATCACGAGCCATCGGTGGTGGTGCTCCGGGACGATGAGCGGCTGGATTGGTTAAACCACGACTACCATTAGGCATTTCTATAGTTTGAGTTGATTGACGCTGAGTGCTAAGTGTAGACGATGCTGGTGGTGGTGGCGGCATGGGAGGGGCACTTGGGGCACCTGCTCCTCTATTTGCAGCAGTATTAGAACTCGGTGGACGCTGTGGAGTTTGTGTCATATATCTTTATTGATACTTAAATCAGTTTTGATAGTTTACGGGGCTGAATTAGTTAAAAGTAATTGCAAGTATTGTAAATTAAGGATTTCTTGCTTTTAAGCTGTCCATAAAGCAGTAGAATATATTGCCCAAACCGGAACAGTAAAAAACATTCTGCCGGTTGGTAACAAAACAGCAGTTGTAACAATGTTTAGAATCAGTTGTTTTTCTGAAGCACTTACTTGTATTATTTTTAATGTAACTAATTCATAGCAATCAGCGATATAAACAAATTTTCCCTGATATTACAATATTTAACACTCTTAAGGTATTAATTTAGTACCGTGTAAAAACGTATATTTATACTGATAAATATTACAAAGATGATTGATATTAAGAAAATCAGAACGATGTAAATTAGAATTTATTTAAACTTTGGTGGAATATTTAAAGGAAAATAACTTTAGGTAGATAAAATAAACAGTTATGTAAGCCCAAAACAATAGAGGATTTTTTATTCTTAGAAAGCTTACTGATAAATTGATAACTGACCGATAAAATGTCTCAGTATCTGCATCTAGAAAACGCCCTCAAGCATCACTTCGGTTATGACAGCTTTCGTTCTCCACAGCGAGAAATAATTATTGAGGCATTAGAAAATCGCGATTTATTGATTATTATGCCGACGGGTGGCGGAAAATCGCTGTGTTTTCAACTCCCTGCATTAATGAAAGAGGGATTAACGGTGGTGGTGTCCCCGTTGATTGCTTTGATGCAAGACCAAGTAGATGGGTTACGAAAAAACGGAATTCCGGCAACTTTTCTCAATAGTAGTGTCAGCCTTCATAAAGTCAGAGCTAGAGAACAAGCAATTCTTGCTGGCAAAATCAAACTGCTTTATGTTGCACCAGAACGTCTACTCAGCGAACGATTTCTACCTTTGCTCGATTTAGTTCATAATCAAATTGGTATTTCAGCTTTTGCTGTTGACGAAGCTCATTGTGTTTCCGAATGGGGACATGATTTTCGTCCGGAATACCGTCAAATGATATCGCTGCGACAGCGTTATGCTAATGTTCCGATATGGGCGCTTACTGCTACCGCTACAGAAAGAGTTCGCGCTGATATCGTTAAGCAGTTGGGATTGAATCAACCCAGCGTTCACATAGCAAGTTTTCATCGTCAAAATCTTTATTACGAAGTTCGTCCGAAAAACAAGAATTCTTATACCGAACTTTTGGAAATTATTCGAGAAAACGAAGGTTCGGGAATTATTTACTGTTTGACTCGTAAAAAGGTTGAAGAATTAGCTTTAAAATTACAAAAAGATAATATTTCGGCGTTACCTTATCATGCTGGTTTGAGCGATATAGAGCGTAGCGAAAATCAAACTAAATTTATTCGCGATGATGCCAGGATAATTGTGGCAACTATTGCTTTCGGGATGGGAATTAATAAACCTGACGTGCGTTTTGTAGTTCACTTTGATATTTCTCGAAATTTAGAAAGTTATTATCAAGAGTCGGGAAGGGCTGGTAGGGATGGGGAAGCGTCAAAGTGTATTTTGTTTTTGAGCTTTAGCGATGTCAAAACCATTGAATGGTTGATTGACCAAAAAAGCGACGAACAAGAACAAATGATTGCTAAGCAGCAGTTGCGTCAGATGATAGATTACGCAGAAGGTACAGACTGTCGTCACGCTATTCAGTTAAGCTATTTTGGTGAAAGA
This sequence comes from Cyanobacteria bacterium J06621_15, assembly GCA_038525335.1. Classification (GTDB taxonomy): domain Bacteria; phylum Cyanobacteriota; class Cyanobacteriia; order Cyanobacteriales; family Nostocaceae; genus Rivularia. The sequence goes on from JBCBHT010000166.1 coordinate 15,632, forward strand.
TTTCCTGGTAACTGCGGTAACTGCGATAACTGCTGCAATCCCAAACCGGTTGAAGATTGGACGATTGAAGCAATGAAATTTTTGTCTTGTGTAGCACGCTGCAAGCAAAGATTTGGGATGAAGCACGTTATTGATATTTTACAAGGAAGAAAAACTCAGAAAATTCTCGGTAAGGGACACGATAAGCTTTCTACTTACGGTATTGGTAAAGATAGAACTCTTGATGAATGGCGAATGTTAGCACGCTCTTTACTGCATCAAGGTTTAATGGAACAAACTACCGATGGTTATTCGGTTTTAAAACTTAATTCTTTAAGTTTGGAAGTAATGAAGAAACAGCTTCCGGTTTCTATTGTTGTTCCTCCCAAACCAAAAACGACTCGAAGAGAACGAAGCGAAAAAGCAGAACAAGCAGATGAGCTGTTTCAAAGGTTGCGCGTACTTCGCAAACAGCTTGCTGATGCTCAATCTGTTCCACCCTATGTCATATTCGGTGATTCTACTTTGAAATTGATGACGCAAATGAAACCAAAGACGAAACAAGAGTTTAGTCAATTAGCAGGGGTTGGAAGTCACAAACTGAAGCAGTATGGAGATAAGTTTATTGCAGTTATTCAAGCTTATTTAAAAGAACAAAGTCCTCAAAAGCAAAAAAGTAATTCTTCAGATGGGGATGTTTCTGATACAGAGTTACACACTTTTGAATTACATAAAGAAGGGTTAAGCATCAAAGAAATTGCTCAACAGCGCAATCTTCGTTCTGCTACAATTACTCGTCATCTTTCAGATTTAATTGAAAAAAATCAACCTGTAGATTTAAATTTATTAGTTACTGTTGAAAAGCAGAAAAAAATTATTCAAGTACTCGATATATTGGGAGACAATGCTTTAACTCCGATAAAAGAATATTTAGGAGATAGCTATAGTTTTGAGGAAATTCGTTTGGTCAGAGGTAAGTGGAGAAAGTTGACTAATCAGTCGAAGAAATAATTATTAGTTCTCGTTCGTAGTTGCGCTTCAGCGCCAACAAATTTTGGGGGTGGCGCCAAAAACCAACAAAAAATTTAATAAAAAACGAAAAAACCCAAATTATTTGTTAGGAGAGCGAAAAAACAACA
>JBCBHT010000167.1:0-16513 GCA_038525335.1 Cyanobacteria bacterium J06621_15
ACTAAATTTTTAGCTAACTCACCAAATTTACTGCTTAACTCAATATCTCTCAATGATACGAAAGTTACTATGCCATAGGCGACATAAGCGAAGGCAGATAATGGAGCATTCCCATATTGATTTGACAAGCTAATTTGTTTAACAATAATTAATGGAAAAAGGTTAGGAGCAACTTGGTAAGTAAAAGTCATAGAACTAGAAAGAATACGCATCGCTGCTAAAGGTTCAGCTTCCGTCATTTGTGGCAGATCAGCTAAGGTATCTATTTCTCTTCCTGCAAGATTTGATGCTGTTTCTTCCATTGCTTGTTCAACATCAAATTGAGTTGGATTTTCAGGAAATTCTATTCCCAAATGCTTAAGAACGTTTAGCGCTGTCTCGACTGCTTCTACCGCTTTTCCTTGCGCTCCATAGGCTTGAATTTTTATTTCATAAACTTTTATTTTTTCTAATAATGTATTAGCTTGCCTTAATACTTTTTCTACAGATTCTTCACAAGCATCGAAATCTCCAGTCAAATAGGTAACTTCTGCTAATGCTTCATATAAATCTAGAGTTAGCTGATATTGACTATCCCAGCTATCTGAAGCAAGCAATTCTTTCCCAATGGTTAAATAGTTTAATGCTGCTTCATAAGCTGTTGAAGATATTGCTTTTTGTCCTGCAAGTAAATTCATTTTCGCTAACTCGTAGCGTTCTTGCTGAAGGGTAATTAATGACAAAGCTTTATTAAATTGATTAGCTGTTTCAAAAATATCATCTTCCCAAGATTCAGCCGAAGTTTTTTCTAATAATTGTTTTCCTAACTGTAAATGAATTTGCTGTTTTTCAGATTCGGGAATTTGAGAATAAGCTGCTTGTTGAAGACGGTCATGTATAAATCTAAAATATCTTGCATTGTGATGACCTAGGCATATTTTTTTTTCGTCATCGCTATCAATGATTAATTCTGTTGTTTGATTTTCTACACTAGACGAATCTGCTTTTGTTTCTACAGGTAAAACTAAGCCTTGTAATACAGAGTCCCATAAATGGGTTATCGTAGCTTCTTCAGATTTTTGACTCATTTTAGAAAGAGTCTCTAAATCAAATTGACTTCCAACACATGCTGCAATCTTTAGCAATTGTTGAGTGTAGATTGGTAGCTTTTGTATCTGAAGTGTCATAAATTCTACTACATCATCTGTGAGAGCAGATTTTCTCACATTTGCAACATCGCATTCCCAACTACCAATGTCGTAGTTAAATTTAATAACTTCGTCTTTATATAAAGTATTGATAAATTGGTGAATAAAGAATGGATTGCCTTTTGTTTTCGCAAAAACTACTTCGGTAAATGAAATAATGCTATTGACTTCACATTTAAGAGTATCGGATATTAAAAAGGCTAAATCACTTTGATTCAAGCAGGTTAAATTTAGCTCGCTAATATTTATACTTGTCTCCTTAATTTCTTCTATAGCTAAGTTCAACAAATGTGTAGAATCTATCTCGTTATTTCGATAGGAAGCAATTAGCAACAAAGCATCATCATATTCATCCCTTTTTTCTATACTAAAATTAGGCATCTGAATATCGGTAACATTTTGCAATGTACGTGAATTGCTGATTGTGGCATTTTCACTCATTAATAGTTGAACAAAATTTAAAGAAGCTGCATCTGCCCATTGCAAATCATCTAAAAATATGACTAAAGGATGCTTTCTAATAGCAAAAGTACTAATTAGTTTTTGGAATAAAAGCCCCAATCTATTCTGGGCTTCAATTCCGGATATTTCTGCTGCTTCAGGCTGCTTTCCAATGATTAACTCTAATTTAGGAATCAAATCAATCATTACTTGAGCTTGGTCACCTAAAGCAGAAAGAATATCAGTTTTCCATTGCTTAATCTGCTCATTACTTTCACTCAATAGTTGTTCAATTAAATCGTTTAAAGCTTCTATCCACCCTAAATAAGGAATATTCTGCTGTAATTGATTAAATTTACCTTTAATAAAGTAACCTTTTTCTTTAAGGATAGGTTTATGGATTTCATTTACAACAGCCGTTTTTCCAGTTCCGGGATAACCTTTGACTAGCATTAATTCCACACCTTTACGTGCTTCTTTTTCTCTTGCTAGATGATGTTGAGGAGGGTTAATCACTCTGTCAAAAGCATCAAGTAATTTGTTTATTTCTACTTGCCTACCATAAAGTTTATTGGGTATGGAAAAATGGTCTGATATATCCTTGGTTGCTAACTCAAAATGTCCTATTCTTTTATCTGTTTTTAAGTTTTTTTGACATAATTCTAAGTCATATTTTAATCCTAAAGCACTCTGATAGCGGTCTTCAGGATTTTTTGACATCAATTTACCAATTATCTGAGATATTACTAAGGGAAAATTTCGGTTAATAATTGCTTCAACTGGTGCCTGCTTAGAAATATGAGAATAGATTAGCTCTAGTGGATTATCATTACTGAAAGGTAATTGACCAGTTAGAAATTCAAACAAAGCTATACCGAGAGAATAATAATCGGTACGATAGTCAATACCTCTATTCATCCTGCCAGTTTGCTCGGGTGAAATATATGCCAGTGTACCTTCTAGAACGTCGGGATTAATAAAGAATTGAACTTCTTTGGGTAAAATTGTGGAAATACTGAAATCAATTATTTTTATTTCTTTTGTGTCTGGATTAATTAAAATATTATCCGGCTTAATGTCTTTATGAATTACTTTATGTCGATGTATTTCATCAATAGCAGAGGTGATTTTAATCGAAATATCAAGAAATTTTTCAATAAAATCATAGTTATTCCCTATTTTGTTTAATTTCCAGCTTTTTACCTCATTCATAACTGGAATACCGCCGAAATCTTCCATTACAAAGGCATAGCTTTCCTGATACTTCTCCAAGCTATACGACTTTACAACTGTCGATGTATTCAAATTTTTGCTAATCAAGTACTGATTGCGAAAATCAGCTATCTCCTGAGAAGTAGGATACTCGTTTCGCATCAGTTTGATTACTACAGGTTTTTGGTCTGTTTCTCTGACCGCTCTGTATACCAAAGTCTGCTTACTTGAGTAAATTAGCTCGATGATGTTATAGCCCGGTATTGTATGCAATCTTAGTGATGATAAAACCATTCTGTGTAGTTCCAAATCAACTAGCATGTGTTGATTTTATTGTTCCCACTAAGTTCATATATGTTTCAATTTATATCCTGATGACTCATCAAATATACTTATAGTAAATAAAATAACTGGCTCATATGGTTAAGAGTTCATTTTAATAAGTACTTAGACAAAATTAATTATAAATTTGTCATCACAAGCTAAACTGCCCCCAAGCCGTGTATTTGTGTTGCTATTTGAACTGAGCAAAATGTTAGCGTTCACGGAGTGAACGCTAACGCTGTCGCTCGCAATGACACAAATAATTTTGCACAGCCACATATTTATTTGTTTCTCACGACTTAATGATTTGTAGCTTGATTCAACCCCATCATAAATTTAATTAAAAAGCCTGACTGTGCAGGCTTGAAAATAAGTAGTTAAACATAATTAATTACACAACGTCATTGCGACTGGAACAGATGAAACGAAGCGTTCATCCTTTTATTGCAAAGGTTCTGATTAATTTTATTAGTTCCTAATAAGGGTAAATAATTTTGCTCACTTACTTAAATATTGCAAAAATTAAACTTGAGTTTTAAATTTTTAACACACAAAATTGGTCGAGAGCTAAAAAAAATGAAAAAGTAAATGGATGTACAGCAAGTTCTGCTACATCCAGCGGGAAGATTAAGAAATCTATTTCATCTTTTGTTTGATAAACGCAACAACTTGAGTTAACTGTTTTTTCAAGCCATCTATTTCTGACTGCATTTTCGCCATTTTTTGATTAAGTGCTTCTATTTCTGCTTGAGAATTAGGAAATTGCGCTGTTACAGTCCCATTTGTACCATTAGTCCCATTGGTTCCATTAGTTCCATTTTTAGTAGCTGCTGTTACAGCAACGGGTTGACTTCGAGGTTGTTTCGCTTTTGCCATAGCTGCTTTAATTGAGCTAATAAGCTGCTTTTGGTCAAAAGGCTTGTTGAGAAATTCAAAATGTTCAAAAGGTTCGGAAATTTTTTCTGTTACTTCCTCTTTACGTCCTGACATTACAACTAAAGGGGTTTTTCTTAAATCTGGTTGAGCTTGAATTTCTTGATAAACCTCCCAACCACTCATTTTGGGTAGTAGGAAATCCAGCATAATCAAACTAAATTTTTCCTTACGAATTAATTTAAGCCCCTCCAAACCGTCTTTTGCTTCTAGCACTTGGAAGTTTCCCGGAGGTAACATTTCCCTTACTTTTACCCTGACTACGGTTGTGTCATCGATAACTAAAATTTTATTATTTGCCACAATTATTTGCTCTAAAAGATAATTTAGGTTTAAATAGCGTTTTCGCCGCTTCTATATACTAGAGTTATCCCACTATATCCAAAGATTGTGTTAATTGGGGGAGAGTAATTTCCGAGAAAATAGCAATTATATAAGTGTTTTATAAAACACGACAATATCTTGATTACGGCTTAAATATATAGCTTGCTCTCATCATGATTTTCCGTAATTTACAAGCCTGGGAGGGTTAACCAACCATATTAATCTAATACCTGCAATCTGTGGTTTCTCAGTAATTCAAAGTAGTTTTTTTATAATTTTGCACTATACTTAACCATATTTATAGGTATTACGACTTACGCGCGGAAAAGAAAATATAGTTTTCTATGGCTTTCTTCTCAATTTCGCTTTAAGTTTCATATTCAAATTTTTAACTTTTCCCAATCTCGTAGATAAAAGACTCTTTCTTTAGCAAGTGAGTTGGAACTAACTTGGCTTTAAATCGCTTCAAGTGCAGTAACTGGTGTAAGTTGAATTTAACTAACGTTAATCTGTATTAAATAAAAAACGGATGTCTATGACTTCCTCAAACAAAGCTTCTATCAAATCAGAAATTACAGCAATGCCATCGTGGTTGCGTCGTCCCATTGGTAAAGCTAGCGAACTTTCGACTGTCCAACGTATTATCAAGCAGCGTCAAATACATACTATTTGTGAAGAAGGTCGCTGCCCCAATCGTGGAGAGTGCTATTCACAAAAAACCGCAAGTTTCTTGTTAATGGGTCCAACTTGCACTAGGTCATGTGCTTTTTGTCAAGTAGATAAAGGTCATTCTCCAGTTCCTTTAGACCCTGAAGAACCACAGAAAGTAGCACGAGCAGTAGAGCTTTTAGGATTGCAGTATGTAGTATTAACTTCGGTCGCTCGCGATGATTTATCCGATGGAGGTGCAAGCTGGTTTGTAAAGACAATGGAAACCATTCGTCAACTCAATCGGGAAACTAAAATCGAAGTCCTAACACCAGATTTTTATGGAAAAATAGCACCCGTAAAAACAATTACTTTAGCTAAACCAGCCTGCTACAACCACAATATTGAGACTGTAAAACGTTTACAAGGTCCCGTGCGTCGAGGAGCAAAATACCATCGCTCTTTACAGGTATTGCAACTAGTTAAACAAATTGACTCTACCATTCCTACTAAATCCGGCTTGATGCTAGGACACGGTGAAACAGTTGAAGAAGTCATCGAAACCATGAAGGATTTACGAAGTGTTGAGTGCGATCGCATTACCATCGGTCAATATATGCGACCTTCATTAGAACATCTACCAGTGCAAAAATATTGGACACCAGAAGAATTTGAAGAATTAGGAACAATAGCACGCGAATTAGGATTTTCTCACGTCCGCTCAGGACCTTTAGTTCGTAGTTCTTATCATGCTGCTATTGAATAGTCAACTATCCACAGAAACTATACTGACGTGTAAGAGGAATAAAACAAGACTTTTTCGGATTTTATGAAAATCTTTTTAACAAATTTAACGAAAGATGACAGCTATTTGGTATTTGTTAAGAAGTCCTTAAATTGGGAGAAACGATTATGGCAAAAGTTGGTGTAGATGTTGCTCAGACAGATGCTAAAGCACCTTTTCCTTACCGCACTTTAATCAGCGTTATTCTGCTGGCTGGTAATATTTTGGTAGCAGCAATTTACTTTCACGTTATTAATCCTTAAGTTGCACTCTTTGCCTTTCGAGTTCAGTATCTTATTCTAAGCATTTGAGCCTAGTTTAAGATTGAATTTTTAGGTTTTCAAAGTTGAGTTTTAACTGCATCACAGAAAACAAAGTGTATTAAAGCTTTGCCTAATTGCGAGCATGAGAACATTGAGGTCAGCTTTCTGATGTTAGCTATCACCTTTATTCTTGACTCTCAACTTTTATTCAAGCGTGTTGCTCGCAGGTTCTTCTTAAAAATCAGCTTTGAAGAACAACGAGCAACACTTCAATATCTTGCATTTTTCTATAACAAAGTTCCGAATTTTAATTAGAGGAAAAGGCTATTAGCGAGATGGCTGAAAGACTATTCAGAAGTCTGGATGGTTAAAACCATCCGTTCCATTTTTATCTCAGGTCTAAAGACTCTGAGCTTTCAATCTCTCGCGGGATTTCTTGTAAGAAGATAATCGCATTTATCAAACTATTTTCAAAATCAGATTTTTGACAAAAATTATTAAACAAATAGATTAAAGATAGTTAGAATTTAAATCAGTGTAAATTTTGTATACTGCAATAGTTAATACATATTGGTCAAAATGATGCTTGTGTCTATATAACCTTAGTTTGAGACATAATAGTTGAAAAAAGAGTTGTCAGCAGCCCCTAAAGCCAGTAAAAATAGATAATCATGATATTTCATAGGAATAGAGTATTATTTTTCAGTGACATTTGACACTACCAGTTTTAGTTTATATATATAGAAGGGACTGTGCGCTAATATACTTAGGTCTATAAGCGCGTCAAGGTTTCCCTTAAAAGTTTTTTCTTCTAAAAACTTTTAAAGGTGCCCGTCAAGTACAGCTATTAAAATTATTCAGCGGTCGAGTTGACCATGCAGCAGTATTCAAGCTTACCAGAGCAAAACTCACAATTAGATTCCAATTCATCGACAGTTTTGACAACAATGGAACAGCTTCGAGCCGAATTGTGGTTGGAACGCAGTTTGAATCAACTGCAAAGTAGACTCAACCATTGTCTGACTTTAGCTATGTCTTATAAGCAAAGCCAGTCTTTTGCTAAAGGACATTCTCCACTAACTACTCCCTGCCAACAAAATATTGAAACAAAACAAACCGAAATTTTTCAAACAGTAGTTAATCAACTTAGTATTGCATTAAGTTCGGGTATAGTAAGCTCTCTTGTATCCGGGAAGGTCGCAATTGCAATTATTCAACCACAAGCAAATACTTGCAAGATTTGTTATTTACCTTCTCGTTCAACAATTCATTTAGACAGTTCGTCATTAGCTGTAAATGTAGCAACAACCAAAAAGTTAGAGTTGGAATTGAATTCTGAGATAGAATTTGAAGACTTAGAGCAGTTAGAAAGTCAAAAACCACAATCGGCTTGGCGCTTAGTTAATGAATCTCTAGGAATTGTGGGTTGGATAATAACTTCTGTAAAGTCTCCTGTAGATTCTTCAGATGTGCTTGTAATTGAGCAAATATTAGATTTCATGGCAAAGGCAGCTGTAATATGTACAGAAGCTTTAACTCAGATTAAACAAGTAGAGTTTTTGCAGCAGGAAGCTCAAAAATTCAAAAATCACAATCAAGAACTACAGCGTACCAACCAACTGAAAAACCAGTTTCTTGCGAATACTAGTCATGAAATTCGCACACCTTTGAGTTCGATTATTGGTTTTACTCATTTGCTATTAGCTCAAGGTTATGACGCTACAAATCAGCGCCATCACGAGTATTTAAATATTATTCAATCAAGCGGTAAGCATCTTTTAGCTTTAATTAACGATATTCTTGATTTATCTAAAATTGAAGCCAATCAGTTAGAAGTGAATTGGGAAACAATTGATGTACCCCAGTTGTGTCGTAATGTACTAGCCTTAGTCAAGGAGAAAGCTGCAAATAAAGGATTACAAATGCGGCTTGATATAGATTCCACTATTAAAAATATGGTAGCCGACCCCCTACGGCTCAAACAAATACTTTTAAATCTACTTTTTAATGCAGTAAAGTTCACCAAAACAGGAACAGTAGGCTTAGAAGCTAATAGTAAAGACGACTTGATGTATTTCACAGTTTGGGATACTGGAATCGGTATCAGCAAAGAAAATCAAAGCGAACTTTTTCAACCATATTTCCAAATTTTTAACGAGAGACATGTAAATGGTGAAGAAGGAACAGGTTTAGGTCTAACAGTAACTCGTAAACTTGCTGAAATTCATGGTGGTTGGGTTGAAGTAGAATCTGCTGTAAATAAAGGTTCGCGCTTTACTATAGTAATTCCTATAGAACAAACATCCTACAACAGACAAGAAACCGACACCGTAACTCAAAATCAAACTCAGAAAGATAAAACCAGAGATAAAAAGACTAATTTACCATTAGCTAAAAATTCTTCAGATGTCTTACTAGTAGAAGATGATGCTCCTAATGCTGAGTTAATTAAAACTTACTTAGAAAGATTGCAATATAAAATCACCTGGGTAAAAAACGCTGCTCAAATGTGGAATGCTTTAAGCAAACAAGATTACTCAGTAATCTTAATCGATATTGTTTTACCAGATGCCAATGGTATTAAATTAGTCGAACGACTTCGCGAGCATCAGCAATATTCAGACATTTGTATTATTGCCCAAACTGCAATGGCAATGAAAGGCGACCGCGACACTTGCCTAAAAGCAGGAGCCAACGATTATATTTGTAAGCCTATTGATTTACCGCTTTTAGCAACAATGTTATCTCAATATATTACAGTCTCTTGACAAATTAGTTTAATGCGCTGCAAACTTACGTCTCTTGTAAAATAGAATAATTGGTTCACTATAGTTTTAAACTCGGATAAAAAATCATGCAGATAGAAAAACTAGAACAATTAAAAGCTTTATTTAAAGAGATGGAGCAAGCAATAATCGCTTATTCCGGAGGGGTTGATAGTACTTTGGTTGCTAAAATTGCTTATGATGTTTTAGGAGATAAAACTTTAGCTGTAACTGCAATGTCAGCCAGTTTATTGCCAGAAGAATTGGAAGATGCCAAAATTCAAGCAGCAACTATCGGGATTCGTCATCAAGTTATAGAAACTCATGAGATGGATAATCCGAGCTATACTTCTAATCCCATAAACCGTTGCTATTTCTGCAAAAGCGAATTACACGATACACTAAAACCTTTAGCAAACAAATTGGGTTATCCTTACGTAATTGATGGGGTAAATGCAGACGATTTAAGAGATTATCGTCCCGGTATTCAAGCAGCAAAAGAAAGAGGTGCTCGTTCTCCTCTAGCAGAAGTTGGTGTAAGTAAAATAGAAGTACGTCAAATCTCTCAACATTTAGGTTTATCTTGGTGGGATAAACCAGCACAACCTTGTCTTAGCTCTCGTTTTCCCTACGGTGAAGAGATTACCGTAACAAAATTACAGCGAGTGGGAAGAGCAGAAATATATTTACGTAAATTGGGGTGGAATAATTTACGGGTTCGTTCCGAGAACGATACAGCACGTATAGAACTACCACCAGAACAAATTCAAAATTTTATAGCTAATACAGATTTAAAATCAGTAGTATCTGCTTTCCAAGAATTTGGCTTTATCTATGTAACTCTGGATTTAGAAGGCTATCGTAGCGGTAAATTAAATCAGGTTTTAGGTAAAGAAGCTTTAGAAACGGCAAATAATTTATAGCTAATACTTAATTAATTAACCCTTTTTCTAACTTTCTACTCTTTACTCCCTTGTCTAAATTACGATTTTAAATGCTAACTTACTGATAAACAGTAATATATAATTGATGATGCACACCTTCAAACTAATAATTATGAATTACTAATTATTGATTACTTTTTTACTGCTCTGCGAGTATTAATTCTCCTTTTTTATTGATATTTATGGGAGACTGAGGAAAATCGGATTTATTTAAATAACGCACCAGTTGCACGGTATTAAAATTCTGGTCAATATAAGGAATACCTTCTCTATTCATCCGTACCGGAATAATCTTTGCTTTCTCCACCTTTCCTTTTGAACTCATTTTTACTTCTAATATCATTGAATAACCCGCTTGTGCAACACTTGATAAAGTCCTATATCCCAAGAAATTTCCTAAAGAATAAGCAATCAGTTTTCCTTTATACATTTCCATTGCTCTAGGAACATGTGGTCCATGTCCGAGTACTAAATCTGCTCCTTCATCAATCATTGTTCGAGCAAATTTAATCGAATTTCCTCGGTTTTCTCCATAGAAATATTCTGTTTTGTTCTTTGTATGTAAAGCTCCAGTTCCTTCAGCACCTGCGTGCATAGATATAATAACTATATTTGCTTCTTTTCGGGCTTTTCTTACAAGAGCTTTAGCTGCTTCTAAATCATTAATAGAATTATAAAATTCATAAGGTGCAAACCCTATCATCGCAATCTTATTATTATTCTTGTTTAAATATAGAATTTGATTTTTATGACCTAGTGTCTCTATACCGACATTTTTCAGATTCTTCATGGTATCTTTGAAGCCTACCATACCAAAATCTCTTGCATGATTGTTTGCTATGTTGAATACATCAAATCCAACATCAGAAAACAATTTGGCATATTCAGGTGGAGAGCGAAAAGCAAATACTTGTCCTCTACTAACATCTTTTGCTGAATAACGATAATTGGTCAAAGTAGTTTCAAAGTTACCAAATAAAACGTCAGACTGACTTAAGTAAGCTCTTACCGATTTTGATATAAGCTGGTTGGAATTACTTGGTAATCTATAATTAGGATAATTTGTACCCGGAATAACATCTCCAACCGCTTTAATCACAATTGACTTTGCTGTATTTTTCTTTTGGGTATCGGAAATTTTCTTTGAATTTTTAGATTCCAAGGATGCTATTGCTGTTTTTACTTCAACATCATTCTTTTGAGATGTTTGCACTTGAAAGCGCATGAGTAAACTTATACCGAAACCTAATGCAAAACAGCAACTGACAAAGCCAACTGAAAGCGATGCTCTCAGCTTCTGGTTCAACATATATTAACTCCTCACACTGTGGCTCTAATTTAACTAAGTGTTTAACGGAATGGTTCAGTAAGTATGACTGTTTTTATACTTTTTATCTGTTGATTATGAGTCTATTTACTTAGAAGCGTGCTTTTCGGTCAGGCGTAGTTGAGAGCTTTTGAAGCCCTGAATAATCATCGCTTGAGGTAGATGTAATAGATATAAATGATTACCTATTGATTAATAAATAAAATTAGAAGTATATTTTATTGCTGATAACTATCTGTATACTTATTGATACAAAAACTATAAAGAAAAGCAATATCTTCTGGATTTTTCGTGAAGCTAACTAAATATATTAGCTTCCGCAGTATCTTGTATATTTAGGTCAAATACTGATTTCTATTTAATTTGAATCAACTTTTGAGAGGCTAATTACGGATAATTTCAAAAAGTTCAACTTTTGAACAGATTTAATACAGATTTAATATTGAAATTCCTATGAAATATAGCGCTGCGTAATTAGATTGGGACATTGATAAAGGAACCGAACCGTCTGATTATTAGACCTTTGACCTTTGACCTTTAACCTTAGCGTAGCGCTACAGTTACCCCAGTTCGGCTTAAGGAATTCATTCTGCTTTCAGCCACTGACTAATGTCTCAAACAAGGTAACTACGTTTGTAGATAATATTTTCAAGCAACTATAAAACAAGGGATTTAGCGATTACCCGAACTCAGCTTATGTTACTGATTTAATGTCAGTTCGTGTTAAGAAATTAGCTCTGTTGTTAGTGGCTGATAAATTGCCCAAGTAACGTAATTGCTTAAAGACACCAAAATCAAGCAACCACATAAAAAAGATTTCAGTTCGTCCTGAAATCACATTAAATTGACTAGGTTACATCAAATAGCTGTTAAAACCACAATGTATAACCAAATTTAAACTAAACGGAGAGGGGGGGATTCGAACCCCCGATACCGGTGAAGGTATAACGCATTTCGAGTGCGCCGCATTCAACCACTCTGCCACCTCTCCAAAAGGCATATTTTATCTATCTTAGACAAAATATCATATGTTTGCTGAATTTATCAATAAACTACTGTCATGCTTCATATCACAGCAGCGAAGTAACGTCTTCGCTATTGCGAATAAAAGTCTCAAATTGTCGTTGAGGTGTCCATTGAATTGCACCATCTCTTCCCGTAAACAATAGCTGTGTTTTGCTTTGATTGAGTATAGATAAATCCTTAGTTTCGAGCTTTGCATCAGGTGCAATTGCTACTTGCGGTTGTAGAGCGGGGACTAGTTGTTTCAAGGATTTGGTTGGACACCAAAGGACTTGGGGACGTGGAAAGTTCGAGGTCTTAATTAGCTTACGCAGTTCTTCTGGTTTCTGATTTCCAACAAATAACCAAGATTGATTACCTATTTGCATTTGTATTATTGGCAATTGGCTATTAACCATTCGGATAACTGTTGAACCAGTGTTCACCGTTTGACCTAAAGATAAAACCCGATATGTTCCTTTATTTTGCTGTATTTTTGTTTGAATAGATTTTTGAGTTAAAGCGTAATTTGGACTGGGGGAATAATCATAAAAGCTTTTTATGACCAAATGTTTGATTATTTCCAGCCAGCCATTACTACCATCATTTTGAAAATCTGTTGCAATTGCCCAATCAATTATATTCACACCTTGCTGCTGTAGGAAGGGTACTATCGTAAAATTTCCTACCGCTTCATCTGCACTATTAATTACCGTGATTTTTCCTTTGTCTTGAATTACCACAGCTGGTTCTCTTCCAGCAGCTAAAACAGTGACACGAAATAAATTATTAGCAGAATGCCAAGCTGGGATAAATACTAAACCAATAGAAATTAATATTGCAATAAACCAGCGCTTTTGCCACCAACGTATCTGCCAAGTACAAAAAAGCAGTCCATAAATAATAATTAATTGCCAGATAGCTATTCTACCAACAGCAACAGAGTTCCCTGGTAAATTACTAAAAAAGTCTACTATTTTGATTAATAAATCGGTGGGATAATGAAGTACGCTAGCCAAAGCACTCCCTGCAAAAGGAAAAATCAATGCAGCGACAGCACTAATAATTCCACCAATACTGATTACTGATATTAAAGGTGTAACGATAATATTTAGTAAAATTCCGTAGGATGGTACGACACCAAATACATAAAGCTGTAAAGGTAAAGTCCAAGTGGTAGCTGCTAAAGGAACTGCAATTAAAGATGCAATAGTAGGTGGTAGCCATCCCAGACGTTTTGTAATCGCAGGTACCGTTAGAATTAACCCCAAAGTTGCTAAAAAACTTAGTTGAAATCCCAAATCCCAAATCCACAGAGGATTAAATAGTAATAGTAAAGTCGCTGTAATTATCAGTGAACCCAATTGTTTAACCTTTCGTTTCAAACCGATAGCAATTAAAGCTGCAAATCCCATAATTACTGCTCTAACAACTGAAGGTTGTAAACCTGTTAAGCTTAAAAAGAAAATCAATGCCAAACAACCGCATATAAATTGGGTTTTTCTGGTGAAACGTTTAGTGAAACTTAAAACTAAACCTAAAATTAACGAAACGTGGAATCCCGAAGCAGCTATAGAATGAGCTAATCCAGCTTGAACAAATAAATCTCGAATATTGTAAGGTAAATCAACTGCTTTGCTTCCCAATACCATCGCACTAACAAGCGGACCTTCCGGAACACCCAACCAACGAACTTGTGATTTGATTATTTTCTGTCGTAGCTTCCACCATCCCCATTCATTTTCCTCGTCAAAATCTTTTAATTGTCTTCCATTTAGACCAGCAAAAGCACCTTGTTTTTCAAGATAGTCTTTAAAATCAAAACCTCCAGGATTTAACGCATTTTTAGGTTTATATAAAACTCCAGTAACTTCAACTTGTTGATTCGGGTATAAACCGGTGGATTTTAGAATGGGTACGGTTACATATAACTTTCCGGTAACTCCTTTATTAGCTTGTTCTTCACCTTTCTTATTTGTGACATCAGAAATTTGAGTTGCATTTAGCCAGAACTGTCCTTTTCCCGAACGAGTTAACCGGGGTGTGCTTATTAGATCACCTCTAACAATTACCAATTGTTCTTGATTCTTACTATTCCCTAGGGGAACTAACTTACTAATATCATTTGCTTCTGGTTGAGGAACACGTAGTTGAAAATAAAATGTTGCTAATAATCCTATTAGACCTGCAACCAATAATATTTTAGGGTGTGGGATAGTCCGTAAAGTATGTGCAGCCTTCTTAGCAGCTTGAGGATTTGTTTTTTGAAAAGCGAGTTTCTTAGAAATAACACGCTGTCTTTGAAACACAACAGCTATCAAGACGCTTATAAATAATATAAATACTCCACCCCAAGGATTTGCACTTAGTAGCAATCCCAAAATATAACCAAGACAAATAATCAAACCAGGAGCTTGAATCATTAAGCTTTTAACAATAGTGAATATAAATGAATCTAAAATTTTATCCCTTCCTCATACAAGGAAGGGGAGAAAATAGTAAAAATTGCGGTTAGTCAATTTAATTGTATTGACGTACCTAATCTAAATCCGAGTACAGCGTGCAAAACCATTACACAAAGTGCAGTACTACCTAAATAAGCATGAAGCGCTCGCAAACCTGGTTTATTTCCTCCAAATTTCGTTAAAGAGATTGTGGCATTTATTCCTAGTAGTACCAATACAATCGAGCCAGTCCAAAAATGAGAGCTTTGTAAAATTGGTTCATCTTGCATTACCAAAGATAAAACTCCACCAATAGAACCCAACATCATAAATAAAAACATCCAAGGTGCCAGTTTACGATGACCGCTACGACTTTGAACCGCAACTTCTTTATCTTCGGTAATTCGCGACCGCCAACCTGTAACTCCCACGAAGGTACCCATTACAAAGATTACGATTGCCATCATAGCTGGATGACCCCAATGAACTATTGGTTCGGGAACACCTAAAGAACTAAACCAATTAGCAATAGGTTTTAGTATTTCAGTCGAAGTAGCCATTTCTTAAATAAGTTCGTATATTCGCAACATTAGAATTATTGCAGAGGATTGAGCAATTTATAGCACTTGTATTTCAGAGCAGCAAAATTATCTTAAGCATAGGAGGAAGAGGAGAAAATAATTTTTTAGATGACTGCATAAAATATCCCGCTAATTTGAAACTAGCGGAATACCATATGTGTAACTAAATATTTATGATTTTTTTTGCTTGTAGAATTAGTATCGCTTCACACAGCAACTTTTTTCAACAGCGGAAAGCCTAACTTTTCTCGCTGTTCCACATAAAGTTGAGCTACCTTTCTCGCCAAACTTCTAATTCTGCTAATGTACCGGGTTCTTTCAGTAACTGCAATCACACCTCTTGCATCAAGCAAGTTAAAAGTATGAGAACACTTCATAATATAGTCCAGGCTGGGTAAAACTAAGCCTTTCTCAGTTAACTGCTTGGCTTCTTCCTCATACATATTAAATAGAGTTAACAGCATCTGAGGATTTGAAGCTTCAAAATTATAGGTACATTGTTCAATTTCCCCTTGAAGGTGAACATCTCCATACTTAATACTGTCAGTCCAATCAATTTTAGTAATTGCTTCTACTTCTTGTAGATACATCACCAACCGCTCCAATCCATAAGTCATTTCAATCGACACCGGACGACAATCAATTCCCCCACACTGTTGGAAGTAAGTAAACTGCGTAACCTCCATCCCATCAAGCCAAACTTCCCAGCCAGTTCCCCAAGCACCTACAGTTGCATCTTCCCAGTTATCTTCGACAAAACGAATATCATGTTCCTCTGGACGAATTCCCAAAGCCTTCAACGAATCCAAATAAATTTCTTGGATATTATCCGGTGAAGGTTTTATAAGCACTTGGTACTGGTAATAGTATTGAAAACGGTTTGGGTTCTCTCCATAACGTCCATCAGTAGGACGACGACAAGGTTCAACATAAGCCACAGCCCAAGGTTCTGGTCCTAAAGCTCTTAAAAAAGTATGGGGATTCTTAGTCCCTGCTCCCTTCTCAATATCGTATGACTGAGCAATCAAACAACCTTGACTGCTCCAAAATTCATTTAAAACCGCAATGGCAGATTGAAAATTCAAAGTTATTCTCCTTTAAGCCAACAATGCATAACCATTGTTGCTCAAACTTGAAACCTCAAGAAGACTTTTTTGATTCTTCTAATTAAATGATGACCTTATGGAAACAGAGTTCTGATTGACTTTGAGAGTTAATCTCAACCACTCGAAGGAAAAATTCAATTCAGATATGCCATCAAGGAAAAATTTTTTATCACCTAAAATCGATGCAGCGCAGGGATTATAGCGAACAGTAAAAAAGAAATTAGAAAA
>JBCBHT010000168.1:0-16334 GCA_038525335.1 Cyanobacteria bacterium J06621_15
CAATTTTTATCTGAACCTAAAAGTCGCTTCCAGATAGGATTTTAAGACTTGTGTGTACAGGTTATCCTTAACAAGGAGAGGGGTTGGGGGTGAGGTTTTGAGATACGTACTTCACCAGACTAAGAAAGGCTATATCATCTAATTTTAATCTTGATTTATTGGCGAGGACGGCGCAACTAGGAACGAAATTAAATTCTATCAAGGTTAACTAATCTGCAAATAGGACAATTTGCAAGCTGACCTATCTATATCTAAAAAATAAATTGATTTACTGCAATTTTGGGTATGAAAAATATGACAAATCTAATTCTGGTATTATTTTGCGCTAAAAATGCGTAAATAAGATTTTCATTCGTGGAGATAAGACATATCACGCATTATCAACACTAGTCCAGGAAAACGAAGTGATGCAAACTCCTAATCAAACAGTAAAATCAAATTTTCCACGAGCTAAAGTATCTTATAGTCCTGTTAAAAATATATGGACATTGGAAGAAGAATATTATTATTTTGACAAGACAAAACAATGTCAACTGATTTTAAATAAAGGTTTCGAGTTTGATTTATCTTCAATTCCTAGAGTTTTCTGGAAAATAGTTGCAATACATGAACTTTCTGTCGAAGCACCGTTAATTCACGATTTTATGTATATGAGTAAAGGAGGAGAGCGAAATCATTATATTCAGAAAAAAGGAATGTTTTTCTGTAGAAAGAAAATATTCAGACAAATTTTAGGAAGCATTGAGTCATTAGAAAACTTTTACTCTAGAAAAGAAGCTGACGATTTATTTATGAAGATGATGGAAGAAGCTGGTGTCTGCAGATGGCGTAGATTTTGTGGTTATATTGGTGTTAGACTATTTGGCGGAATACACTGGAAACCAGATAAAAATCATCAGAAACAAGTGATTGCTATAGATGATAAATATTTCAGCTTTAATTGAAAGTCAAAATTTGATTTATTGATACCTTTATTGATGATAGTAAAAAAGTTTTTAGTTTAACAGCAAAATTCTAGACTCATTCCCACGGTTCTACTATATTCAAACCGTGGGATTTTCAAGTCTGTAAGTTAATATTATGTAGATTGACGATTAATCTTAAATTCTTGAATCATATTTAATAGTTCATTTTTAGCTTCTGAATCGTCTTTAGATTTTGCAAAAAAATTGGATATCACTTTCACCAAGATACCGTGAGCTTCGATTTGACTAATATCCGAGTCAAGGGATTGAATGTATTTAGCAGAATTTACTACTTCTCTCATCACCTCTTCCAAAACAATTTTCATCTCGTCAGATACATATTCAGTTCCCTTATCAGTTGTGACATAAGCACTATCGTCTGCATTTATTTGTACAAATGCGTTTGATTGGTCGTTCATATTATTTACGTGTTTATATTTCAAGTCTTACCGAAAGTATAAGCGGTTTGTAGGATGAGCGAGATAGGGAGATGCTCAAAGTAGCGAGAAGTCATCATTAATTCAAAATTGCATAAACCGGAATACCCTATCCCTAGATATTTAATGAAACCGAAAGTTAACTCTAAACAGTTAGCTATTAATTAAAAAAGGAGAATTCAAAAATGGCACCACAAGCTTTAAGTCGTGGAATGAACGGTTCACAAGTAGAACGCTTACAAAAAGACCTATCTGCAAAAGGATACCAAGTTAGCGTTAATGGAAACTTCGACGAAACTACCGAAAATGCAGTCAAAGCGTTTCAGAAAGATAACAATATCGCAATAGATGGAGTTGTTGGAGCCGAAACTGGTCCCAAATTAGGCGCTTCCGCTTAATATAATTAAGCTAAACAGTGTAGCGGGTTGAGCAATCAACCCGTTATTAGGTCAAAGGTCAAAGGTTAAAGGTTAAAGGTTAAAGGTTATATTAGATCCTCGATATTTATCTTTTTCATTCTTGCTCATTGAGTAATGAGTATTGAGTAATTACTAATTAGTAATGTTTAAATAATTATGATACAAACTGAAATAACATAATGAGTAATGAGTAGGAATGAATGAAAATTAAATAAAGAGGTATTTACTTACTACTTGCTACTTGCTACTTGCTACTTGCTACTTACTACTTACTACTTGCTACTTGCTACTCTTCACTGATAACTGTCAAACACATAGCAGTTCCTTTTTCGTAATATGCTGCTTCGTTAATAAATACGGGATATACCGTATCATCTCCTTGATAAAAAATTTCTTCACCGTCAAAAGTAATAAAAATTGGATTACCTGGATTTAATGGTTGGTAATCTTGAAATTGCAATTTTGGGTGAATCATCGCTTGGATTTTTCCTTGGTCGTTCCTGGGATAATCAACTGTTCCGATTGCGGAATAGTAAGTAAAACTGGGGGGAACTGATAGTGGTTGTCCTTTTTTATCGGCTTCGAGGTAATCTAAAATAGCGTAAACTAAATTCTCGGTTTCTTGGAATAATTTTGCATCTAATACACCATTGGCTACTGCTCCGACTTCGATAGTGATTCCGAATTCCGCTGAGCTGATTAAGTAAGATGCTTTTTTATTTAGATTATGCTGTAATATTTTGACTTTGGAATTAGTTTGTGTGAGGTATCCAGCCATTTTTAATAAATCAGGATTATCACTGTGCAAAATCACTGTTAATCCCATATTTGATGTTGTGCTGTGCAAATCAATTATTAAATCAATTTTCTCTTTTTGAATTCGCTGAGCTATTTTTTTAGCTAACGATTGCTCGTAATTTATTAGTTGGGGATTTTTCAAGTCTTGACTATTGAAAGCTCGATTTAAATCTATATCTATATACCTTGTACCTATTTCAACTGCTTTCTCATTGGAAATAAAACTAATAGTTTCAAACCCATGACGTTGAATCAGATGTGGGGACTGTTGAAATTTCTGAACTAAAAATATCCCTGTAAGCTCCCCACCATGAGTTCCACCGACTAAAGCAACTTTTTTAATTGATGCAATCATAAACCGTATTTATTACTAAATAAGTACATTCATAAACCCATGATTAACTCATTATCACAATTGATTCGTAAAAATATATGCCGTATCGTTAAATATAGTACTTCATCTTGTCCATCTAGTACCGTATTGCAGACCCCAGTTATACAGCTACGTCATATTAAAAGTAATAAAATAATTGAATTACCAGCAAATTTTTCTGTACTTGTAATTGGTAAAGCAAGTAAAAAAAATATTCCAGATATAGATTTATCTCATTTTTCCTATTCCGAACTTGTTTCTCGGAATCACGCTCAAATTTGTTTTGATGGAAAAGATTATTTTATTCAAGATACTGGTAGTACGAATGGAACTTATATCAATAAATATCCGATGCTACCTGGAATTTGGTACAAAATAGGTTCCAAAGTTAATATCGGTTTTGATAAACGCAATATTGTCTCTTTTATTTTTATTAATCAATAGATTTTAATTTCAAACAGAATTATTATAAATCCGGTTTTTTGAAAAAAATCGGGTTTATTTATATCCACTCAAGACTATATTTAAAATATCAGATTATTTCTCCATGGCTCTATATTTTTACCATCTTAATATTCTGCAACATTTTTTTGTAACCTTTGCCTAATAAGAATTTAGAGTTTTGTAAAAATAAAATATTCCCGATATTCAAAATAATTTTAATCACAGATGCATATAATTTATTCTTCTTTCCCTATGGATTAATAACGCAACAAACAAATTAATCACAAACAACTAAGGGAATCAAGAAAATGACTACATCATTAAGACCAATTAATTCTCATAGCGGAAGAGTAAATAAAGGCAAAGACAGTATTTTTAAAGATAAAAATCTATTAATTACTGTTAGCATTACGATGATAGCAATTATGCCTTTGTTTACTATAAGTCCAATTCTTCCCACTATTGCAGCAGGATTAAATATATCTTCTGCACAATCGGGATTAATTATGGCAGCTTATTTAGTACCAGTTGCACTCGGAACTCCTATATTTGGAATTTTAGCTGACCGCTTCGGTTTTAAAAAGATTATTATTCCTTCTTTACTAGTCTTTGCTCTAGGTGGAATCTTATCTGCTTTCGCTCCTAACTTTCGCTCCCTTATCGAATGGCGAATTTTACAGGGACTCGGTGGTGCTTCTTTAGAAGCTTTGGTGCTGTCGATTATTAGTAGCTTATATGGTGGCAAAAAATTAATCAAAGCAATGGCTTTTAATGCAGGTGCAATTGGTGTAGGTTCTACTATCTATCCCATCCTTGGTGGTGTTTTAGCTTCTTTGAATTGGAGATATCCTTTCGCTCTATCATTATTAGCTGTCCCCGTTGCATTGTTAGTTAGCTTAAAACTTAAATTGCCTAAAAGAAAGAAGCCAACTGAAAAATTTAATCTCAGTAGCTACGTTAAAAATATACTCAAAAGTATTCAAAATCGAAATGTTTTACTTCTATTTTTTGCGGTAATTACCCTGTTTATGGTAGAGTTCGGAGCATTCTATACCTTCACTCCAGTCTTTGCAGGGGAAACGTTGGGAGCAACGAGTGCGGTTATTGGAATGGTATTAACTACAAATGCTTTATCATTAACGGTTTTCTCTTTTTTCCTGACTTTATTCGCTCACAAAGTTTCTGAAATCAGATTAATTCAAATATCCTTTGTCATCTTCGCTATTGCTTTGTGCATCATTCCTCTAGTTAATTCAATTCCGATGCTTGTAATCCCCTGTGTCTTAATCGGAATAGTTGAAGCATTAGCGTTTCCTTCCCTACAATCTTCCATAGCTAAACTTGCTCCTCAAGAATACCGCTCTGGTTTCATGTCCCTCAACGTGACAATTCAAGCAATCGGTAGAGCAATCGGTCCGGTATTTGCAGGAATCCTCTTCGGAATTTCAGGAATTATGTTGGTGTGTATCATCGGTGCTGCTGTGAGCATAATGTCAATTATAATCTTCAGTCTGTTTATTAATGTGAAATCTAGCGAAGCTTAGTATATATAGAAAATGTTCATTAATAGCCCACAACTTCTGTAGAGACGTAGCACTGCTACGTCTTTTTCAATGTATGGTTGTTCGATAACTACGTTATGCAAGTTTCCTGATTTCCCGAATTAACGTAATTTTAAGAAATTTAAAATCATGCTTTTTATTTTAAGTAGTTAAACACAATTAATTACAAAATGTCATTGCGAGTGAAACGGAGTGAAACGAAGCAAACGCAAGGATTAGAGTTAATTCTCTCAATTTTTCATCAGAGTAAATAATTTTGTTCACTTACTTATTAAAACAGTCAACCGATAATTCAAGAGAAAAAATAAAAATTCAATTTATCCTAAGATAAATCAAATTCTCGAAACTGTAATATCAATCATAATCTCATATCACAAATCTCAGAAAAACTCATACTTCGATTGATAGATTAATTACCATATCTTAAGGAATAAAATTTATGCGTGATAATTAATACCTGTGACATAGCTTAGATTTATCAGGTATTCTGTCAGTAAATCAAGCTGTTTTAAAAAAATCATCAATAGTTTTTAATAAAAAGATATATTCTATTAATAGCCATTTAAAGTTATGATTCTTTCATATATAACTTATTTCGCACTAAGAATAAGTAGTATTGAGTACTTTAGTAATAGAAAATTAAGTAATAACACATACAGTAAATTGATTTAATTGGTCATTTTATATTTCATATCATAGATAAATGCATTGAGATAGCTGCATAATTTTATTTGTTATTAAAACAATGAGTAGAATAAAGTATTTCAAGCATAAGTATTAATATTTGTATCTAGCATTTCAATATGGTCAATCTTAATACAGATAAAACCGCTGTATTAAACAGTACTTTACTCTAATTAAATCCAAGTATTTAATCGGTTTAAAATATAAAAAAAATATAAAAGGATAAGGAGTAGAAAGATAAAAGCTTGATTTTTCGAGCGCGTCAAGAATTGAAGGTTAATTTACAAATACTATTGCCCGTTAAGTGTCTTATATTTCCAAGCTTTGTAAATAGTTTTGTGGATAGTAAATAAATATGCAAGATTCATCGTTCATCTTTACTGAGAGTACGAGTAGTAGATTTATTCAAGAAAGCGAAAATAATACTACAAAAGCGCCGCTTTTAGCCCAGTTCAACGTACATCGGGGCTGGTTGCTGTTTTTGCTCTACTATTTCAGTTGTTACATTGCATTAGGATTTGTTCTGTACCGCTTTGTAGGGTTCAACTATATCTCCATAGCTTTAAGCTTGTTTGCAAGTATTCAACTGTTGCGTTTAATTCCATCTCAAGGAATTCGCGAATTTGTCAAAAAAGTAAATTATACGTGCGTTCTTTGGTTATACCGCGTAAATTATCTTTGCACTCTGTCAATCTCGATTTCTCTTTGTCTTGCTCCTTTTGCTGCTTGTATATATATTGCAAGTTTGTATGGAACAACAGTCTCTGTGTTAACAGGTACTGCGTTGCTATTTGTATTCCTTTATGTCCTCTATAGACGTGAGGTTGAAGACAATAAAGCAGTTAATCAAGTTACAGATATAGCTGCTACGACAGACAAAAAGACCGTGGCTGTTATCGGTGGTGGTGTGGCTGGTATTGTAGCCGCAAAAGAAGCCATGCAAGAAGGACATAAGGTTGTTGTCTACGAACAAGCTAGCTGCTTTGGTGGTGTGTGGAATTCTGATGATTCGCTGAGCAAGCGGACAACAGGTCGTACATTCTCCTCATCTTCTCGACATAATTCTTTCTTCGGTGACTTTCCGATGAATCCTAGTGGTCAAGATAATGAGCTAAGTCGAACCTATCCTTCTCACTATAGTGAGGCTGATTACCGCGAATATTTAGCTCAATACACCGAACACTTTGACTTAGTAAAACTGTTCAAATTCAATACTTCGGTTGAGTCAACAGAGCGAACTGAAGATGGTAAATGGGAAGTAAAAGTCCGTCATCAAGATGGAACTGTAGAAACCAATATTCACGATTTTGTAATTGTCTCAACTGGATTAAATCATCAGAGTCACGCTTTAAAACTATCCCAAACTTCTGACTCGAATCAGTTGAGTATGGGTCACTCTGCAACATACCGAGATAAGGAAGACTATCGAAATAAAAAGGTAGTAATCGTTGGTATGGGTGAAAGTTCTAGTGATTTGGCTGCTGAAGTTGCTAGCGTTGCTCAAGAAGTGCATGTAATTGTTCGCAGTCCAGTACTGTTACTTCCTCGAAATACTTTCGGACAGAATTTAGCACCAGACCATAAATTGAGCAGATTAATTCTAAGCTGTCCTCAATATATGCGGACTTGGAAGCTATTGAGCCAAACAGCAATGCATGGACCACTTTACTGGTTTGCTAGTAAATTCCTGGGACTCAAAAATGTTTTCGGTGTCAGCTTAGAAGATGGAAAAGCTTACGACGACAACTGGTCTTGGGAATGGTGGAAATTATTCTACAAATTAGGATTTTTCCATCCCAAAGCAAGATGGGGTTTAACCAGAGGACAAGTTACTAAAACCGCTCCGATTGTGGATGCTTACCGTAAAGGTAAATTACATTTCCATACTCAGGATATTCAAATCCTCAACGATTCCTCAGTAATACTTGAAGATGGAAGCAAAATCGAAAATGTAGATGCATTAGTAAATGCAACTGGTTATAAATCAGTATGGCCATTTCTACCAGCAGGTTTTGCAGAACACGACAACCGCGACCGATATCGTCTTGTGTTCCATCCAGAATTACCAAATATGGCATTCGTGGGATTTTGTCGGGGTGCAGTGGGTTCGGTGATGCAAGCAATGGAAATGCAGTCACGATGGATTGCACTTGCTATTAGCGGAAAGCGTCAGCTACCAGATACATCTCAAATGCAGGAGAAAATTGCTCAACATAAACAGCGCATGGTGGGTAAATGGCCAACTAAAGTGACAATGGTATATGTCAATGCTTTAGCACGTCAGGAAGTAGGATGCGAACCCAAATTATCAAAATTATTCTGGACTGCTCCGAAAATATGGTACTACCTGATAGCTGGTCCCTACTGTAATGCGATGTATCGATTCCGAGGTCCTCACGCTAATCCAGAATTAGCCAGGAAAGTATACGAAGAAAAACCGCAATTGGTATTACCGTTAGAATTTTACCTCCAGCAAGTACTGGAATTGTTCTTAGGATATCTAACTAAATTCTGGTCTTCCGTACCACCATTGAAATTCTTCAAACAATCGAGCATTGCTTGTCGGACATTTGCAACACCATTTCTCGATTTGGAATATTAAACAGTTCGTTCGTAGTTGCGCTTTAGCGCCAAAAGTCTCCCGAAAAACTCTTACGAGTAACGCTAAAAATGCAACTCAGTAAACAGTGCGGGATGCCTTACACTGTTAGCACCGAAGCGCAACTACAAACGAACCCTGCTCTTACTCTTTGACTGGTTCCCAGTCTCCAGGCTGGGAACCCATAGCCCAGAGGCTCAGCAAGAATCGTAAATCTAATCAAGGCAGAGCTTTCAATCATCGGCTCCCAGCCAGAAGCTGGGAACCAGTTTTAACAGTGCTTCTGGATACCTTACACTGTTGGCGCTAAAGCGCAACTACGAACAAATCCTGTAAAATATGGTCGAATTATATTAAATACAATGCGATTTTCACCAAAATTAATTCCAATTCCCATAGCTTTAACAGTATGGATAACTTGGCTGATGGTACTCGGTTTTCGTGAAGCTTTTACCTATATCAGCAATCATTGGGAAATTACCGTTACTATGCTGTTTGGTTCGATAATTGCAGGAGCAACAAGTTTGGGAGGAGGAGCGGTTGCTTTTCCGGTATTTACCAAACTATTGCAAATCAATCCTCACGATGCCAAAATCTTTTCTTTAGCAATTCAAAGTGTCGGAATGACTGCGGCTGCAATTGCAATCTATATAAGTGGTATAAAAATTGAAAAACGTGTGATTTTATGGACTAGCTTGTCGGGAATTATCGGTGTTTGGCTAGGATTAAATACGATTGCTCCGCTTATTCCTCCCGATGCTATCAAAATCTATTTCACTTTAATTCTTACTAGTCTTGCTATAACTCTATTCGCAATCAACCGAGGTTGGAGACCATACCATTCATCAATTCCAATTTGGACTATCAGAGAAAAGTTGATTTTACTGACTGTCGGGTTATTTGGTGGAGTTGTCAGCGGTTTAGTTGGTAATGGAATTGACATTTTCGTTTTTGCGGTGATGGTATTACTATTCCGCGTCAGTGAAAAAATTGCCACTCCAACTTCCGTTATTATTATGGCGATTAATGCTCTAGCTGGATTCGCTTATCAAACTTTGGTAATTAAAGACTTCACCGAACCGGTATTTTCTTATTGGCTAGCAGCTATTCCGATAGTGGTAGTAGGGGCACCGATTGGAGCGATAATTTGTTCTCAACTACATCGTCAGACAATTGCTCGCGTTTTGATAGGATTAATTTTGGTTGAGTTAATCGCTTCGCTGATACTTGTTCCTTTGAGAATAGTAGTTATTGGTTCCGGTATGGGTATTTTGCTCTTGTTCTCATACCTGAACTATTGGATGTACCGGACTCAAACTTATGCAATTCCTGTAATAGACCAATTTAATCAAGAAGAATTAATCAAATGACCACAACTCAAAATATTACAGCCACTGGATTCCCAATTCATAATCCTGATACTGCTCCGGAAGCTTCTCGTCAGATAATGGCAGGAATGCAGCAAAAACTGGGTTTTGTACCGAATTTAATCCAAATTATGGCAGAATCTCCAGCGCTAGCCCATTCTTATTTAGGATTATGGGATATTGCCACAAAAAACGGTGGATTATCACCAGAAGAATTGAATTTTGTTGCTTTAGTAATCAGCGAGCATCAGAAATGTAAATATTGTATTGCAGCACATTCCAATGTAGCTGACACAGTAGCACCGATAGAAAACGAAATTGTCGCAGCTATTCGTGAAGGTCGTTCTGTAGAAAATCCTCGTTTTGAAGCTTTACGAATTTTTGCTATTAAACTTTATGACGCTCAAGGTTATGTTCCAGAACCAGAAGTAAACGAATTTATCAAACAAGGATTTTCTCGTCGAGAAGTTTTGGATATAGTCGTGATAATTGCTTGGAAAACCCTGAGTGGATTAACAACCGCTTTGACTGCTGTTGATTTGGATAAAGAATTTGCACCTTATGGAATTTGATTGAATATAGCGCTTTTTATTTGGGTGCAGTACATCTTGATAAACCTCACCCCCAGCCCCTCTCCTTATTAAGGAGAGGGCAGATAAGTAATAAAATTATTAAAAAATAACCCACAACTAATGTAGAGACGTAGCAGTGCTACGTCTCCTTTAATTTATGGTTTTATCAAGAAAATTGAAAAATACTAGAGACGTTAAGAAAATAAATAAATAGACATAGGAATCCTAATTGAATCCTGCTAGGATATCCAGAATTAAATTTTTGTACAGCAAGCTTTGAACTAAATTATTTTTTCAAAAATCTGCGGAGGAATCTTATAGATAAAATTTTGCTGAAATGCTCAATCAAAAATTGAATCAAAGTATTAAGTAGTGATTTCACATTGTTGGAGACGTAGCAGTGCTACGTCTCTACATTAGTTTTATGTTTTTTATAAAATGTATATAAATATAAATAATTGGCGTTGCTGATTAAAAGTATGAATAGCCCCCTAACCCCCAATTCTGGGGGAAAAAGATAATTCAAAGTCCCCCATTACCCCCAAACTTGGGGGTCACGGGGGCAGGGGATTTTTTAAGAAAAATAAATTCATATTTCAATTCAGCAACGCCAAATAATTCATAGCTTAATTACTCAATGCATAAATTTGTATTATTTTATCAAAACTAGTTTCTCCGAATCAGCTATCCATATCTTCTATTTATAGGACTATGGACAGCTATTAGTCATTTGTAAATCTTTATAAAATTCCCAATCTGATTTAATTATTCACAAATTTGATTACAAACCTTGAAATTATAAGTTATCAAATTTGAAAAGACGTATCATAAAAATTAAAGCCAGTTTTTAAAATAAGTCACTGGGATTTCCCTATGAGCATACAGACAAAACATACTCCTATCCTTGAAATCCAGCGAGTAAAAACCGCTTCAAATACTGAGCAAGATACTACTCTCAGCCTTGACGAACTATCTAAATCTATCTACGATGCTTTAACTCAATATCCCTACTACGTCGTAGTTAATGGTTTTACTCCGTTACGAGAGCGTAATCAATTAATGGATTTAGCCCGTGCTATCAGAGCCAAAATTTCACCACTTTCTAGAACCAATCACGAGAATATTAACAAGGTCTCTTTTACAAAAGTTTATATCAATCGTCAGTCTGGTGAAAACGAGGAAAGCAGCGTCACCCGCTACAGTCGCACGGATTTACCATTACCTCCCCATACCGATTCATCCTACATGATGTTACCCCATGAAATTATTGGTTTTCACTGTATTGAAGCAGATGAAAATGGTGGTGAGTCTATCATGGTTCCTGTTGACGATATTTTACAAAATCTTGACAAGGAAATGATTGCATGTCTGAGAGAACCAGTTTATCCATTTGGACAGGGTTGTCATGCAGTTATCTGCGGTGACGAAGATAATCCTTTAATTCGCTACTATCAAGCTCAAGTACAGCGTTCCTCGGATAAAAATAATTTCCTTTCAGAAAAACATCAAGCAGCTCTCAAAGCATTAGATGAACTCCTCGACCAAAATCATATACTGCAAAAATTCCATTTAAAACCCGGTCAAATTGTATTCATGCATAACCATAAAGTGCTGCACGGTCGAACAGCGCTATCACCGGAAAGTAACCGAGTACTGTACCGTTTGCGGATGCATGTAAATAGCTTGGGAAATCAGGGAAAAATAGCGGCTCCTTATGATGTTGATTCCTATATGGAACTAGCTACAGAGTTAGAAAACATGGGACGATTTGATTCGGCTCTACAACAATATCATCGTGCTACCGAACTTGCTCCAGATGATATTGACGTACTCAACGCTTACGGTTCTATACTGCTGAAAATCGGACAGTTTGACCGAGCAACTGAAATTTTTCATAAATGTAAATCTATCAATCCCCACGATTATGACAGCGGATTAGCTTTATCAAGTTTGGCTCGAATGAAAGGAAATTACCCCGAAGCCAAAGCTCTTTTAAAACCGGTGATGGAAGCTCATCCCATCATTACCGAGGATGATAATGAATTATCACCGCAACAGCCTACGATATTAAGAATACGTGGAATAGAAGATGCAGCCTATAGTATTTTAAGAAGTTCCGATGGTACCTCGAAAAAACTATTGAGGGGAGGACATTTTTCAATTAGCGACCTGCTTGACGATGAAGAATATAACATGGTCTTGCTAAATGTCTTTGAAAATAATGTAGATACCTTAAACGAAATTCCCAAATTTGATTTGATGCTCAACACCATTGCTTGTCCCGATTCCAAACAAGCATCATTATTAGCAGCAGCAAGATTTGTAGACCGCTATCCTGATATTCCTATAATTAATCATCCCCGTCAGGTATTACAAACAAGTCGGATTCGCAACAGTTTGCGTCTGAATACAATTCCAGGGGTAAAGTTCCCTAAAACTGAGAAAGTTTTGTGGTGTGGAGATAATTTAGATGAGATTATCAAAACTATCTTTGGCTGGGGATTCGAGTTTCCTTTTATTGTCCGTAAAGTCGGTTCTCAAACGGGTCAAAGTGTTGCTCTTATAGATAATAAACAAGCATTGCGAAAACATTTTCAAAATAGTTCTAGCAATCAGGAATATTACATTATTCAGTTCCAAGATTGTCGAATTCGGCGCAACGTGTATCATAAAATGCGCGTCTTTTTTATCGATGGTACCCTGTATCCAGTCGCGAATGTTTTCAATGACACATGGGATATCCATTCCGGAGACCGTTATAGTGTAATGGATAAAAGTCAATGGATGCAGCAAGAAGAGCAAGCCTTTTTAGGTGACACCTGTGGCTATTTCGGATGTGAAAATTTTAACCGTCTGCATAAGATTTACGACATTATCAAACTGGATTTCTTCGGTATAGATTTAACAATTCTGCCCGACGGAACAATATTTATCTTTGAACTAAATTCAGCCATGAGACACAATTTCGACCATGCAGGAAACTTTCCATATACAAGACCTTACTTAGAAAAGATTTCAAATGCTTTTGCTCAAATGGTCAAAGATAGGCTCGTAGTTGCGCTTACTCTTCGAGAAAACGCTTCGCGTTCATAGCGTCAAAATACTTAACCAGAAGACGAAAAACTGGCAAATACGAACTTTTTACCTATCAAAACTAATAGAAGGTAGGTTGGGTTAAGCGGAGCGCAACCCAACTCGGGTGTTGGGTTTCGTTCCTCAACCCAACTTACAATTAAAGCTTTTCATAAATTCTGAAGGGTCGGGTTTTCTTTGTAACTGTCGGGAGACGTTATATATCAATCTCTACATTACGTCCGTAGAAAACAAAACTGTCAAAACATCTGGAAATGAACTACTAGAGTGCTGACTTTGTAGAGAATTAGACAAAAGGTGCGCTACCAATGCGATAACACACCCCACATTTATAATTAAATTAAATCTAAATTTCTTTCAATTCTCCTTAAGAAAATTCTCTACTTCTTCTGCTGTCGGTTGAGAAGCAATCGCTCCAGGTTTTAATGTAGTCAAAGCTCCAGCAGCGCTAGCATAAGCAATAATTTTTTTGACTACTTCTGCATCCTTTAAATTTTGTATTCCATATTTCAAAAGTTGGTGAGTAAAACCAGCTACAAAACTATCTCCCGCACCAGTTGTGTCAACTACAGGAACGGAAAAAGCTGGAAATTTATCTTCGTTTTCACCCAGACAATAAGCACAACCTTTATCACCATCCGTCACTAAGACTCCTTCTACAGAGTTAAGACGGTAAGTAATTGCACCAGCATCATAAGTATTAAATAATAGCTCTGCTTCTTCTTTAGCTAGTTTGAGAAAATCTACTTTTTTAATTAATTCTCGAATTTTATCGGGAGCAGCATCGGGATTTTTCCAGAATACATCGCGCCAATTTACATCTAGCAAAATCTTCACATTATGTTGAGAAGCTAACTCTAGCGCGCGATAAACTGCTGCACCGGTTTCGGGATAAGCTAATTCTAAAGTTCCTATGACTAAAATTTCCGCTGCTGTAAATAATTTTTCTGGTAATTCAGCAGCTTTGAGACGAGTGTCAGCAAATTCTGCTGTGTCATAATCTTTAAATCCAGAAAAAACGCGATCGCCATTTTCTTTCCTGGTCACTAATACTTGTCTGGTAGGAGCTTGACCGTTAAACTGCACTCCCTGTGTATCCACACCAGTTTCTTCTAAAAGCTTGACTAAATTCTTTCCAGGTTCATCTTCACCAACTGCTCCGATAAATCCTGATGGGGTTCCCAGCTTTACTAAAGCACAAGCGACATTTGCGGGTGCCCCTCCCGGATAAGAAGTCCACGAATCAACCGTACCAACCGAACGACCCAACTGGTCAGCAAGCACGTCATATAATATTTCACCCAAACATAAAACAAGGGGATTGCTCATTTCCTAACCACTTTTCCAATTTTTGCAAGAGAAATTCTGTATAAAACCTACACTAATATTTAGCATTCCAGAAGCAATGGTTCATACAAATAAACAGCAAAATTGTTTTATAATTGTTTCTCATTACTCTTGAACTATAAGTTTCTCAACAGTAATCACTCTAATTTTATTTGTCATATAAAGTTAAAATAAATACTAATATAAAATACTGTATACTTGTCTACTAAAATCATAAAGAAATTATAGATAATAGTGTTGCATTAAACAGTTGAAACGCCTACCAGTAAAAGAATCTTCTACAATGGGAGCATGGCAATTGAGTACATTTACCACTAATCGGGAGGATGGAATAAAGATGGCTGGTGGCGAGTCTCAGACCCCTGTTAGTCTGTCAGACCGAGAACTGCAAATTATCGACTTAGTGGCCACTGGCTTAACTAACCAATTAATTGCAGAAAAGCTAGAAATCAGTAAGCGTACTGTTGATAACCATATCAGCAATATTCTTACCAAGACACAAACCGAAAACCGAGTTGCTCTTGTCCGTTGGGCTTTGCACTGGGGTAAGGTTTGTCTGAATGATGTTAACTGCTGTTCTATTCCTCATCCGCAGGATTAAATAGCATTGTGATTGCAAGGGTTATTTATGGTTCGATTTGATTGATTGTTGCTAGCTAGTCTCCTCACGCTTCACTTTTCGGTGCTGAACTCATTTCTTCAACGCGCAATCGCAGGGTATTGGTCTACGCGCACAAAGTTAGCAGCAATCAATCCCCGTCCGACTAGCAACGGACGGGTCAATTTCTATCTGTTTAGTAATTAGGGTTTAAAAAGGGAGTAGGAAATAAGAAATAGGAAAATTTTTATCACTAGATTTTTTATTTCTAGAAATTGAAAATATGAAACTATGATTATTAAGCCTTTAACCTTTGACCTTTAACCTTTAACTTTTGTTTGTTTTATATATAAAGTTGGAAAGCAACCAAAATTTTAAATATTAATAACTTTAATTGTTTAAAAATAGCAAAACTCGATGAATCATGAGAAAAGTAGGTGCCAGAAACCCGGTTTTTTTGAAAAACCGGGTTTCTAAAATCTCACAAATGATTTAGGAATGGTACATTCTACTGTTCTCTCTTTCCTATTTCCTACTCCCTGTCCCCCTATTCACTTTCTTATTTATTAATATTAATTTAAGAATCAACAAAAATTAGCAATCATTTTTTTTGTAAAAGGTTACATTGAGAATGTATATCTTACTCAGGTGGGGGAAGCGATAAAGAATGAATACCTCAACTTTTGCTAAAGGAAATGACCTATCTTTTGACCTCTGGAATTTGGATTTGATTTCACCCTCCCCCACTCAAGATACCGATTTATTAGAACGGTTATCTTTTGTTCCTGGGCTAAAAGAAATTTTGATGGTACGTCAGGTTCATGCTTTGGAACACGCAACAGTATGGACTTTAAGCGAATCATCTAACCGCGCAACTCAAAAATTTAAAGACCGTGAAAGTGTTGGTATTGATAATCAACTTTACAGCGGTTTATCTACAGAAGAAGGATTTTACCTTTATGGTGAAGCCAATATCAGCGATTTAAGACGAGCTGTAAACCTCGCTCAGCAACGTCTCACTCATGGAGAATGGAATTTAGCTGTGCATCCTCGTTGTGGTACAAATGAATCAGTCG
>JBCBHT010000169.1:0-15970 GCA_038525335.1 Cyanobacteria bacterium J06621_15
AAATTTGGCATATATCATGTACACTTCTGGTTCAACAGGAATACCAAAAGGGGTTTGTACGACACATCGAGGAATTGTCCGCTTAGTCAAATTTTCTGGAGCTGTAGAATTAATTGGATTTTCACAACTATTTTGATTAATTATTTCCCAATCAATATCAATATTTATAATTTCCCCTGTGTAGAGACGTAGCAGTGCTACGTCTCCCAAAGATTGGTTAGTAATCAATACATCCACCCCAGCATCTTCTAACATAAAAGTTAATCGCTCTTGGGGATATCCTGGATCTAAAGGAACATAAATTCCCCCAGCTTTTAAAATTGCCAATAAACTAATAATTGCTTCGGGAGAACGTTGTAAATAAATTCCAACTGATGTTTCTGGTTTAACTCCCAAATTGTGGAGATGATGAGCTAATTGATTAACTTTGATATTTAATTCATTATAGGTAAACTCTTGTTTTGATTCTTGATTTTCCCAGACAATAGCGATGTTATCCGGTGTTTGTAGAACTTGTTCTTCAAATAGCTGATGTACAGATTTATTTCGCGGATATTCTATTGCTGTTTGATTCCAATCCTCAAGTAATTGCTGTTCCGATGCAGTTAAAATCGGTAAATCCGATATTTGTTGCTCTGGTTCATCAATAATTGCTGTTAATAAAGTTAGATAATTTCCTGCTATCCTCTCAATAGTTTCTAAATCAAATAAATCTAAACTATATTCCAATACTCCTGTCAAACCTTCTGAGGTTTCATGGATTGATAAAGTTAAATCAAACTTTGCGGTGTTACTATTACTTTCAAGAGGTTCCCAATGCAAACCTTCAATTTCTAAAGCTTCCATTGGTGCATTTTGCAGCACAAACATTACTTGAAATAATGGAGTATAGCTTAAAGAACGTTGGAGTTGTAAACTATCTACAAGCTGCTCAAAAGGTAAATCTTGATGAGCGTAAGCACCTAAAGAAACTTCTCGCACCCGATTTAATAATTCCTCAAAAGTTGGATTTTCTGATAAATCGGTTCGCAGTGCTAAAGTATTGACAAAAAAGCCAATCAATCCTTCAATTTCTGGATAATTACGATTAGCAATGCTAGTTCCAACAACTATATCCTCACTTCCCGTGTAGCGATAAAGTAAAGTTTGAAAAGCTGCTAACAGCGTCATGAATAAAGTACAACCCGACTGTTGACTTAAACGTTTTAATGCTGCGGTTAATTCTGGAGAAATATGAAAAGTATAGCTATCTCCTCTTAAACTTCTAACCGCAGGACGCGGATAATCTGTAGGTAATTCTAATAATTTAGGAGCATTTTGTAATTGTTTCTGCCAATAATTAAGTTGATTTTCTAATACTTCTCCTTGTAACCATTGTCTTTGCCAAATTGCGAAATCTGCATATTGAATTGGTAATTCCTTTAACCTCACCTCGTCCTGACGGACACCCATCTCCTTATCAACAAAGGAGGAATTTAACCTCACCCCGTCCTGACGGACACCCCTCTCTGTATTCAGGAGAGGGGACGGGGGTGAGGTTTTCTCTAGATACAAAATCCCTAATTCTCTTACCAAAACTCCAATTGACCAGCCATCGGCAATAATATGATGTAAAGTAAATAAAATGATATTATCTGTATCGCTAAGACGTAATAATTTGACCCTTACTAAACAGTTACTATCGAGTTTGAAGGGTTGCATTGCTTCAACTGTGGCTAATTCTTTAACCATTATTTCCTGGTTTGATTCAGGAATATTACTTAAATCAATGATTGATAAAGGTAAATCATCAACCGAATTTATTTGCTGTATTGGTTGTCCGTCAACAGTTATAAAAGCTGTCCGCAGAGTTTCGTGACGACGTACAATATCATTCAAACTTTGTTGTAAAGCATCAATATTAAGCGGACCAGTTAACCTTACCGCTGCGGGAATATTGTAATAAGGACTATCAGGTTCTAACTGACATAAAAACCACAGTCTTTGTTGAGCAAAAGATAGAAGTAAATTTCCTTCACGAGAAACGGGTTTTATCGGTGGTGCTACTGCTTTTTGGCTAGCTGTTTCGATACAAAGAGCGAGTTCAGTAATTGTCGGTTTTTCAAAGTGCGATCGCAATGGTAATTCTACAGCAAAAGCTTGTCTAATTTGAGAATTGACGCGGGTTGCGAGGAGTGAGTGTCCACCCAATTCAAAGAAATTATCGTCAATGCTAACCTGTTGTAAATTCAACACCTCAGACCAAATACCAGCTACTATTTCCTCAGTGACGGTACGTGGTGGAATATATGATTTTTGGTTTAATATTTGATGTGTTTCATCGGGAATTGGTAAAGCTTTTCTATCAATTTTACGATTTGGAGTGAGGGGAAATTCTTCTAACATGATGTAGTTAGAAGGAATCATATAAGCAGGTAATTTATCTTGTAAAAATCGTCTTAATTCAACTTGTGATAATTCAGATGATGACACCAGATAAGCAATTAACTTTTCATCATCACTATTATTTTGATTTTGATTTTGATTTTTATATAGTGTAACTACAGCTTGTTTAATATCAGGATGCTGCATCAAAATCGATTCAATTTCCCCTAATTCAATCCGAAAACCACGTAGCTTGATTTGATAATCAATTCTTCCTAAATATTCTAAATTACCATCGGGTAGATATCTTACTAAATCACCAGTTTTATAAATTTTAGAGAGGGAAGAGGGGGAAGAGGGGGAAGAGGGGGTAGAAGAAAATGGATTATCAATAAACCTTTCTGCGGTTAATTCTGATTTATTCAAATAGCCCTTTGCTAATCCTGCACCACCAATATATAATTCACCAGGAACACCAATCGGAACAGGTTTTAAATCATCATCAAGAACGTAAAATTGAGTATTATTAATTGCTTTTCCAATCGGAACCGATTTAGTTGTAGAGACGTAATATATTACGTCTTTCTCATGTATTCTGGAGACGTTATATATAACGTCTCTACATTCAGCTACAGATGACCAAATAGTTGCTTCTGTGGGACCGTATAAATTCCATACTTCTTTACTACGTTCCAATAATTCTTCAGCAACATTTATATCTAAAGCTTCCCCACCACAAAGAATTTTTAATCGCTGATTTCCCTTCCATCCTGCTGATAATAATAATCTCCAAGTAGCAGGAGTGGCTTGCATTATTGTTATTTGATTATTATCCAAACTTTGTTTTAAAAGTGTTCCATCTGTGGCAATTTCTCTACTTACGATAACAACACACGCACCTGTAATTAAAGGTAAATATAATTCTAATGCAGCAATATCAAAAGATAGCGTAGTTACTGATAGCAAAATATCATTTGATGTAATTCCCGGTTTTTCCTGCATTGATTCAAGACAGTTAACCAAGGATTTGTGCATAATTTGCACTCCTTTGGGTTTACCTGTGGAACCGGAAGTGTAAATAATATAGGCTAAATTTTCTGATGTTATTTGAATTACTAGATTTTCAGAAGATTGTTTTTCAATTAATTCCCAGTCATTATCAACATTAATAACCTCACCCCGATAAAGCTGTGCTTTATCACCCCTCTCCTTATCAAGGAGAGGGGTTGTGGATTCTGTTCCCCCCTCCTTTATAAGGAGAGGGGTTAGGAGTGAGGTTCCAGAATCTGTAATTAAAAAATCCACCCCCGAATCTTCCACCATAAACGTCAAACGTTCTTCAGGAAAAGCAGGGTCTAAAGGAATATAAGTCCCACCAGCTTTGAGAATACCTAATAACCCCACGAGCATTTTTTCAGAACGTTCTAAACAAATTCCTACTTTTGTTTCCCTTCCTATACCAACCGACTGTAAATAACGAGCAAGCTGATTTGCTTTTTCGTTTAATTCTTTATATGTAAACTGTTGCGATTCAAATATAACTGCTATTTTATCTGGTGTTTTCTCCGCTTGTATTTCAAATAATTGATGAATACAAACCTTTGAATAATTACAATTCGTATCGTTCCATTCAACAAGTAATTGCTGTTGTTCTTCCGGTGTTAATAAAGGTAATTCACAAACTTTTTGTTGCGGATTTGTGACAATACCTTGTAACAATGTTTCTAAATGACCTAACATCCTGCTGATAGTTACCGATTCAAAACGGTTGCTGTCATAGTTAATCCGTAATGACAGTTCTGCACCAGGAATTACTGTTAGTGAAAGAGGGTAATTAGTACGTTCAAAACCTTTTGCTTGACTAATTTGTAAATCATCGCTCCATCCCTGTAAAACAGCATCTATGGAAACAGGATAGTTTTCAAAGATAACTAAACTTTCAAATAATCCGACACCAGGAGGTACATCACTCCACTGTTGAATATCAATTAAGGAACTATAAGAAAAAGACTCTTGTTCGATTTGTTGAGTTTGTAATTGCTGTAACCAAGGTAATAATTCGTCGTCAGCAGATAATTTGATTCGTACAGGTAAGGTATTAATAAATAAACCTATAATTGATTCGACACCAGGTAAATTCCCAGGACGACCGGATACTGTAGCTCCAAATACGATATCATTGTCTCTACTATAGCGACTTAAGAGAATTGCCCAAATTCCTTGAGTAACAGTATTTAAGGTTAAACGGTTTTGCTGTACTAAGTTTTGAAGTTGAGCAGTTAAATCAATAGATAATTCTATTTGTTGTTCGCTGTTGATACCTGGTTGAGATGTGACAGTGTAATTATCTTTAATTAACGGAGTTGGTGCTGTAAAGTCTTTGAGTTTATCTTGCCAAAATTTTTCTGCTACTTTAATATCTTGTTGCTGTATCCATTCGATATAATCTCGATAAGGACGTGGTGGTGGTAATAATAAAGATTGATTTTTGCAACCTGCTTGATAAAAGCTGAAAACTTCTTTTAATAATATTCCATTACACCACCCATCCATTAATAAATGATGGTGACTCCAGACAAAATAATATTTCTCAGTTTGTATTTGTAATAAAGCACAACGCATTAAAGGAGCAGAATCTAAATCAAATCCTTGTTGTCTATCGGTTTTTAAAAACTCTTCTAGTTTATTATTTTGTTGATTAATAGTTAAACCTTGCCAATTTTCTTCAATCCAAGCTAAATCAACTTGATTATAAACAACTTGCAGGGGTTTTTCTACTTCTTCCCAGTAAAAAGCAGTGCGTAAAATTGGATGACGCTCTATAACTTTTTGCCATGCTGTTTTAAAGGCTGAAATATCAAGATTACCTTTTATTTTACAGCTTCTTTGTTCAAAGTAAATTCCCGATTCGGGAGAATATAAGGAATGAAATAACATTCCCTGCTGCATGGGAGAAAGTTCGTATAAGTCTGTTATGTTATCCATTTATAATTGGTAATTGGTAATTGGTAATTGGTAATTGATTATTTTCTTTTTTTAATTTTTGACATGAATTTATCAAGTTGTCTTTGATTGAGATTGGCTGCTTTGAAGTCTGAGGGGGTATAACCTTTTGATTCTGGTGATTTACAGTGAGTAATTAAGTTTTGTAGGTTGGTAATGTATGTTTGTGCTAGATTTTCGATGGTTGTTTGATTATAAATATTGCGGCTATAATTCCAAGTTAATTGCAGTTTTTCTTCGGAAATCCATGAGTTGATTTCTATTAAATATTGACGTTTTCCTTGAGGACTGCGATTATTTCCTGTAGATTCTTTTGCTAATCCTAAAATCAAGGAATCTGCGGGTGCAAAATCAAGCTGTCCTAAGTAGTTAAATTTTATCTGTGATTGAGGCTGATTTTCTAAACGGGTTTTTATTGTTTCATCTTGGGTAAGATAGCGTAATAAACCATAGTTGAATCCCCGGTGGGGTATTTGTCGCAGTTGTTCTTTGACTGATTTGATTATTACTTCTAAATTACGATTATTATCTAACTTCAACAGTACTGGAAAAAGAGTTGTAAACCAACCAACTGTACGAGATAAATCTACATCTGAGAATAAATCTTCTCTTCCATGTCCTTCTAAATCTATAAGCAAGGTTGGAATATTTGTCCACTGATTAAAAGTTTGTAATAGTGCTGTTAGTAAAATATCGTTGATTTGGGTTTTGTAAGCTTTTGGAACTTCTTCTAATAAAGTGCGGGTTTGTTCTGCATCTAATATAATATCTACTTCAGCAGTAGAAGCAACTGTATTTTGAATTTCTTCAGATGAATAATCTACTGGGAAGGAAACAATTTGAGAATTTAGAGAATTTATATTTGATAACCAATAATTTAATTCGTCTAATACTACTTGCGATTGAACGTAATGAATTAGTTGATTTACCCAAGTTTGAAATGAGGTTGTTTTGGGAGGTAATTCGATATTTGTGCTATTTTCGATTTGTTTATAAGCTGTTGCTAAATCTGTTAATAATATCCGCCAAGAAACGCTATCAATTAAAAGATGATGGATAATGATTAAAAGACGATGATTTTTTGATTCTCCAAGTTGAAATAATACGCATTGTAATAATGATTCTGATAGGTTCAAACTAGTTTGTAGTTGAGAACTAATTTGTGTAATCGTAATATTTTGTTCTTTCTCTGATAAATTTGATAAATCAATAGTAGTGAAAGGAACTGTATCGCTAGGATTTACATAAAACTGCTGCCATTGTAAATCATCTTTTACATATCGCAAACGCAAACTATCATGATGAATGAGTAACTTTTGCCAAACCTGTTCTAGTAATTCAGGTTTCAAATTCGGTACAACTTCCAATAAAACCGACTGATTATAATAATCAACTTCCGATATTTCTTCAAAAAACCAGTGTTGAATTGGTGTTAACGGTACTTCACCCGTAATCAAACCTTGTTCAGCTTGAATTTGAGGTTTTGTATCAGCAACAGTAGCAAGTTCGGAAATAGTTTGATATTGAAATAACTGTCTTGGAGTTAGACTCAACCCAGCTTGATTAGCTCTAGCAATAATCTGAATACTGAGAATCGAATCTCCACCCATCTCAAAAAAGTTGTCGTGAATTCCAACATTTACCCCTAAAACCTCAGACCAAATTTTAGTTAATATAATTTCCTTTTCAGTAGTTGGTGGAGTATTATCTATATTCTGTTGTTGAGATAAATCTGGTATCGGTAAAGCTTTACGGTCAACTTTTCCATTACTTGTTAAAGGTAAACTTTCTAATTCCACAAAAAACGATGGAATCATATAATCCGGAAGTCCTTGCTGTAAAAATTGACGAATTTGATTGTTAGGTATGGGATGAGAAGACACAATATAAGCAATTAATCGTTGATTCCCAGAATTATCAGTATGAGGAATAACACAAGTTTCTTTAATCTGTGGATGTTGATTTAAAACAGCTTCAACTTCTTCTAATTCAATCCGAAAACCTCGAATTTTAACCTGATTATCTAAACGTCCTAAATATTCTAAATTCCCGTTGGGTAGATAACGGACTAAATCTCCTGTTTTGTATAATTTGGTAATTGGTAATTGGTAATTGATAATTGATAATTGTTCTTTAAACGGATTAGGAATAAATTTTTCTGCTGTTAATTCTGGTTTATTTAAATAACCCCTTGCTACACCCGGTCCACCTACGTATAATTCTCCAGGAATACCAATGGGAACTGGTTGCAAATATTTATCTAATACGTAAACCATAACATTTGCGATCGCACTACCAATGGGAACGGAATTTGTTGTTACAGATTTCTTTGAAGCATCGTAAATACAGCAACCGACAACGGTTTCGGTCGGACCATATTCATTAATTAATCTGGTATCTGGATAATTATCTCGCCAAAATTCAAGGTGATTTTCTAACAGAGCTTCTCCACCAATAATAAATGCTCTGGTCGGGTTTAACCTCACCTCGTCCTTATTAAGGAGAGGGGAAGAATTTATATCACCACTCTTCTGATTATTAGAAAGAGAGGAACTCATATCACCCCTCTCCTTGACAAGGAGAGGGGATGGGGGTGAGGTTTTGAGTTGACTTAATACCTTTAAATGAGCGGGTGTTAATTTCACCAAACTAAAATCACTATCGGAATTTAATTCAGAATTCAACAAATTACTTAAAGCTTCAATTTCTTGTTCTTCGGGTACTAAGGTAACTGTTTTACCCACTATTAAAGGAGTAAAAATACTAGTAATTGTTGCATCAAAACTAATAGAAGATTGTACTGGTGAGCCATTTCCTTGAGCTACATTATAAGCTTGTGTTGCCCAACTTAAATAATTTGTTAATCCTTGATGCGTTAATAATGTTCCTTTTGGATTACCTGTGGAACCAGAAGTGTAAATTA
The DNA here is from genome assembly GCA_038525335.1 of Cyanobacteria bacterium J06621_15. Classification (GTDB taxonomy): domain Bacteria; phylum Cyanobacteriota; class Cyanobacteriia; order Cyanobacteriales; family Nostocaceae; genus Rivularia. The sequence continues at coordinate 8,291 of JBCBHT010000169.1, forward strand.
CATAAGCTAAATTATCAGCAACTGTTTGACTAGTAAGATTATTTGTAGATGATTTCGAGATTTTGTCCCATTCACTATCTAAACAAATGGTTTCTGCTGAATGGTTGGGTAATTGAGATAATATTTTTTCTTGAGTTATTAAAATAGAAACTTGTGAATCCCTAAGCATAAAACCAATACGACTGCTTGGTAATTTTGCATCAATAGGAACGTATGCTCCACCAGCTTTGAGAATACCCAATAATCCAATCAACATTAAAGGATTTCTCTCGACACAAATCCCTACCAACATATCTGGTTTAACACCTTTATTTATTAAATAATATGCGAGTTGGTTTGCTTTATTATTTAATTCTTTATAAGTAAGTTTTTCTTCTTTAAATGCAACTGCAATATTATCTGGTGTTTTCTCAACTTGATTTTCAAATAATTTATGAATTCCTTGCTCGAATGGATATTCTGTATAAGTATTATTCCATTCCACCAAAAGCTGCTGACGTTCTATTTCCGTTAAAATTGGTAATTCCGATAAACGCTGATTTGGATTATCAATAATACCTTTTAATAAAACCTGAAAATGTCCCAGCATCCGAGCAATGGTATCTCTATTAAACAAGTCCGTACTGTACTCAACTACAGCCAATAAACCTTCATTTCGTTCTACCAAATGCCAAGTCATATCAAACTTAGTTGAACCGGAATCGCTCCACATTTGCTCTAAACTCAAACCCGGTATTGCTAATTCTGGATTAACTGCATTTTGTAACTGATAAGCTTCATTCTGAACCTGAAACATCACCCCAAATAAAGGATTATGACTCAAGCTGCGTTCGGGTTGAATTTCTTCTACTAATTTAGCAAAAGGTAAATCTTGATGTTTAAAGGCTCCTGCTGCAACATCTTTTACTCGCTGCAATAATTCTAAAAAATTAGGATTACTAGAAACATCAGTTCGTAATACCAAAGTATTAACGAAAAAGCCAATTAAAGGTTCTACTTCCGTCCAGTTTCGATTAGCAATTGGTGAACCGATAGCGATATCATCTTCAGAAGTATAGCGGTGCAGCAATACTTTAAAAGCTGCCAAAGCTGACATAAATAATGTTACGCTTTGCTTTCGACTCAATTCTTTTAAACTGTCTAAAATTTCTTTTGAAATTAAAACAGATTCGGTAGCACTAGAAAAAGTTTGTATTGGTTTACGAGGATTATCGGTCGGTAATTCTAATATTGATAAATTTGTTAATTGCTGTTTCCAATAATCTACTTGTGCTGTCAGTTCTTCACCCTGTAACCATTCTTGTTGATAAACCGCAAAATCAACATATTGAATCGGTAATTCTGGTAAAGTGGAACCCTTATATAATGCCGTTAATTCTCGTAAAATTATACCCCGCGACCAACCATCAGCAATTAAATGATGTAATGTTAAAAGTAAAATATTCTCATTTTCAGCAATTTTAATTAATTTAACTCGTAACAAAGGAGCTTCAGTTAAATCAAAAGGATATCGAGCTTCTTGTTTTGTTAATTTATCTAGTTCTATTTGACGAGTTAATTCTGGAACTGTACGTAAATCAAAAATAGGTAGCGGTAATACTAATTCGGGAATAATAACTTGATTGGGTTGTCCGTTTACAGCGACAAAACTAGTCCGTAAAATCTCATGACGCTGCACAATCGTATTCAGACAACTTTGTAATAACGCAATATCTAAATTACCAGTTAAACGCCATGAAAACGCAATATTATAAGCAGTAGTATCCGGCTCTAACTGATGTAGAAACCATAACCTCTGTTGAGCAAAAGACAAGGGTAATTCCTTGAGATTATCTCGCTTGCAGATAGTTGCTCTATCAAGCTGCAATCCCTTTTCTCGGAGTTGACGCTCAAATAACGCTCTCTTTTCCGGAGGTAATGCTGCAATACGTTTTCTCAAATCATCCATGTCAATTCCTGCTTCCCCATTTTTAGAAAGTATTATATAAAACAGTGAAATTTTATAAGTACTTATATCCAGTCAGCTACAATCAATTATCCACTCTTAATCAAAATTTTTCTGTATAAAACAACGATAATTAGCTTCTTAACTTAAGTAATTACTCAGATTTTATTTGATTATAACTAGTATACAACCTGTATCCTATTCGTTGCTATTTGAGAAGCAGAATACAGTTGGGTACACATATAACCTATATAGTAATAATTCTATAATTGGCATTTATAAAAATACCAAAACGTTCTATTACTGCACTAGTTTTAAGAATCATTAGACTTATTTTTTTATTAGCGAAATAGAAACTCCTAGCAATAAGACTAGGAGTTTATTCACGAACATTTTTGATAGAACCGTATCAACCATAAGCAGCTTAAAATATATTAGAGTAAGCTACACTTTTGGTATTTAGTATATACATTATATTTGGTATTTAACAAAATCTTCTTGTAGAGTTTGATTCTGTTTTATTTCCCAAAATTTGCATATTTCTTGAGAGACTAAATCTGGGTGAAACGAATGGAAAAAATGACTACCTTGAGGACATTTCCATATAATATCTTCAGGTTTTAACCATTTCTTCCACTTGTATAACTCCAGATAACTTAAAATAGGATCTACTTGACCACCGCATATCATTAATGGCATAGAAACACCACCTACAGGTAGTTGTTCTATGTCGAATACTGAGTGCATCAAAGGTAAATTATTCAAATCCTTATTAAATTGATTAATTAATTTGTGTGGATAAGGAATTGCTTCTTCCCTAAACAAATTGTGAATAGTATTCAATAAAGCTTCTGCTTTACTCAGAGAATAGATTTGACGTTGTTGATAATAATATGCGTGCCAAGTATTTGCAGGTTGTACGGCTACTGCAAGTAAGGTTAATGACTTAACAAATTCAGGGTATTTACGAGCAAACATTAATGCAATCGTACCACCAATACCATGACCTATCAAACGGATTGGAAATTGCTTGGTTTTCAAGTAGCTATGTAATAACTCTACTGCCGTATCCATACAAGCGGGTTCATCCAAAGACTGAAAATAATCCCATCCTGCAATCTTAGTATGCCTTGACAATCTTTTTATCAGAGGCATGCTCAAAGTTCTCAAAGAAGGGCTACTGCTAACCCAAAGCACATCAAAATCATAACGAGATATAGACATTCTGACTCTCTCTAAGCAAAATAACTTTACGGAATAATTATTATTTGCAATACATGCATTGCCCCACAATGCAGTAAGCCCTCATAGCCGTTAATGAGGATTAATTTCAATAAGCACTAATCAAATAATATAATATTTGGATACAAAGTTGAAAAAAGTTTAAATATTGCAAACAATATTCTGGATAAGGAATTATTGGCTACAAATTTATAGGGATTGGGCATAGGACATGGGGGATTGGTCATGGGAAGATAAAGAGAGCAGAGGAGGCTGATTTTTCACCTCGCTCCCTCTGCTCCCTCTGCTCCCTCTGCAACCTCCGCTCCCTCTGCTCCCTCCGCTCCCTCCGCTCCCTCTGCTTCCTCCGCTTCCCCCGCTCCCTCCGCTTCCTCCGCTCCCTCTGCTTTCTTCCTCACTGCTCACTGTTCACACATTTCTTTCAACTTACTCAAATAAGGTAAACTCTCCATCACATAATCAAAATCTTGAACAAAATCAATCAAACAAGCGACTTCATTAACTCCTGCTTTTTCAAGTTCATCAATTAACGAACGACAGCTTTCTGGTGTACCAATTAATGACCTACCTTTCATAAATCCTTCGACACCAAATAGTAGTAAGCTATCTAAATCATCTTCAGAAAAGTCTTTTAAACTAACGTTTAAACCCATACCCTTAGCAAGACTTTCTAGTAATTCATAATGGGTTTTTAAATAATTACAAAATGGTCTTCTGACTTTTTCTTTAACTGTATTAATATCATCACCTAAAAAAGTGTGAATCATCAAAGAAACTCTACCTGATTCAGGGTCATGACCGTGTTTTTCTCTCTGTTTTCGATACAGTTTAATTTTGGGAACAATATCGTCTAATGTTCCTGTTAATAAAGAAGTTAAAACATTGGTACCGAGTTTACCTGCTTCCATAAAAGTTTCATTGGATTGACAGGTCATCCAAATTGGTAATTCTGACTGAATTGGTTTTGGTAATGTTTTAATAGTAAAGGATTTTCCGTTAGCATCTTGACGCTCAACCCCTTCACCTTTCCAAAGTTTTTTGACAATATCTACACCTTTCCACATATTAGCTTTACGATTTGCATGACTGTCTTTTGCTAATACGAAATCATCAACAGTCCAACCGGAAGCAAAAGCAATAGAAGCTCTTCCATTAGAAAGATTATCAACCACAGCCCATTCTTCAGCAATTCTAACCGGGTCATGTAATGGTAAAACACAGCTACCAGCACGTAACTGTACTTTTTCAGTAATCATAGATAAAGCTGCTGCTGTTAATGATGGATTCGGGTATAATCCACCAAATGCATGAAAATGTCTTTCCGGTGTCCAAACTGCAGTAAAACCATTTTGGTCGGCAAATTTTGCGCTTTCAAATAATAGTTTGTATTTGTTTGATTCGGCTAAGGAACCGTCACCGTCGAAGTAAAATAAGCTGAAATCCATAATAGTAATTGGTAATTGGTAATTGGAATTTTGTAGGGTGCTGTGACGGTTACGATAATTTACCACCTATAAGTTTAGGATTTGAAATTACCGTCACGCACCATTTTTATTAATTGATGATCCACACCCTTCGGATGAAAATTAGTAATTGGTAATTGGTAATTGAATTTATGGTGCGTGACGCTCGTAACGAAATTATAACTACGTATTTAAATTTTTCAAAGCGTCACAGCACCCTACAAATATTACTCTAATTCACTATTTTTCAATATTTCTTCTACTTCTCCTGTTTCCATTTGTTCGATTTCTTCTAACATATCAGCGATTTCCGATTGATTTTGATTGAGATTTTCATCAATAATTTTGGCGATTCCAGCAACTGTTGGAGATTCAAATAAAAATTGTCGCATTGGTAATTCAACGTTCCATTCTTTTCTAATTCTGGTAACTGCTTGAATTGCTAATAATGAATGTCCTCCTAATTCAAAGAAGTTGTCGTGAATTCCTACTTTTTCTATTCCTAATAAGTCTTGCATCGCATCCGCAATTTTTTGTTCTATTTCGTTTCTAGGTGCTTCGTAATTAGTAGATAATTCCGGACGAGTATAGTTATTCGACTGTTGTTGATTATCAATTTCTTTGATTAAATTTGATTCATCAATACGGGTTTGTAAATCTACAGGAGTAACAACGATTTGAGGAATTGCAGTTTGTGATAAAATTCTTTCGGTGACTTCCCAAACTTCTGAGGGTGTCATTGCTAAGTCAAGTAATGCTGAACCAGTGGAAGTGTTATCGTCTGGTTCTTCTTGTTGGCAAGCATCCCAGTTAATTGATATCCAAGGAATAGAATTTTGTTTATTGCGCTCTCGTGCTAAAGTATCCATGAAGATATTTGCACCAGCATAAGCAGCAAAACCTATTCCACCGACGATACAGGAAAGGGATGATTGAAGTAGGAAAAAGTCCGGTGTTTTGTTTTCTAAGGCTTTTTCTAGATTTAGTAAACCATGAATTTTGGAACTGAATTGATGTTTTACTTCATCACTATTGAGAGAATTTATCAAACAGCTAGCTGAGTCACCCATTACCCCAGCATGAATTACTCCGTTTATTTCACCAAGTTTTTGTTCTCCCAAATCGATAATTTCTCTAATTTTGCTTTCATCGGTTAATTCAGAACTAGAGAATAATAATCCTTGACCAAGAGCTTCGAGTCCTTGTAATTTACGGATACAGTTACTAATGGCATCATTTTGACCGTGGGTAGCTAACCACTTTTCCCAATCCTGTTTTTCTGGAATTCCTGAACGTCCAATTAAGATAAGTTTGGCTTGGAATTTTTGCGCTAGATATTGAGCGAATACCAATCCCAATCCTTCTACTAAGTCTCCAGCGATTAAGTAAACACCGTTGTTTTTTATGGGAAGAGTTTTGGTGTTAACTTCGGAAATTGGTAGTGATTCAAAGGTTTGTATCCAGCGATGATGATTTCTATAAGCAACGATTGAATCGGATGTTGATGTGGTTAATTCTGTAATTAACTCTTTAGCAGTGTTTTCTAAAGATTGATTATTATTGCTGGGAATGACAATATCAATATTTCGACAACGAATCTGAGGATATTCTTGGGGAATTACCTTACATAATCCCAAAATTGTAGATTGAGCAGGATTAAGTGTTTCTATTCCGATGACATCATGAAGTTGATTCGTCACCACAGAAAGTTCCACAGTTGTGGAATAGTTATTTAAGGTTTGATATTTCGCAATTGCTTGTGTCAGATACAGCAAATATTCAAATTCAGCAGTAGATGAATTATCAATATCTGTCGCTAATTGCCATAAATGTACAATTTTATGAGGATTTATTCCAGAAACTTGTAAATCTTCAAATAATCTATCGTAATCTTCTGGATTATCAACCTTTACTGTATAGCTCTCATCCTCTTGAGAAAATTCCTTACCAGCTTTAACAATAACTACATCTTGTTCCAAACCCTGTAAATTTTCAGCAACTTCTAAACCCAATCCCGATTCATCAACAAATAAAACCCAACATTCCTTAGTAACTGGAGATAAACTCTGCGCTCCTTTGCGTTTACCTCCTTCTTCCTCTGCGTTTAAAATATATAATTTCGATGCTAACGAATTTGATACTAAAGGTGCAGAACGTTTCCAAGAAGGAAGGTAAAACCAATCAGCAATATCTGACTTTTTAGTATTTTTTGAATCATCCTGCTTTGATGAAATATTATCTCCTTGAAGCTCAACCCAAAAACGTTTTCGTTCAAAAGGATAAGTAGGTAAAGGAACTCTTTGTCGTTTCTCCCCAACATAAAATCTCTTCCAATCAACATTAATACCTAACTTCCACAACTGTCCCAATGTATTTAAAATCAATTCTTCATCGGACTTTTTCTCCAAAGGATGTCGTAAAGAAGTTAATGAAAGAACAGATTGTTTTTGATTTGATATAGCTTGTTTCGCAATAGTACTTAAACTTCTTCCCGCTCCCACTTCCAATAAAATAGGTGACGGCTGCTGTAATATCTCATCGATTCCATCAGCAAAACGTACCGTTTGACGCAGATGATTTCCCCAATAATTTGCATCTGTCGCTTGTTCCGGAGTAATCCAAGTTCCTGTAACATTAGATATAAAAGGTAATTCCGGTTAATTTAATTTTATTTGTCTTATCTTTTCTACCAAAGGTTTGACAGCAGATTCCATCATCGGAGAATGGAAAGCATGAGAAGTATGTAAACGACGACAGCTAATTTCTTGAGCGGTTAAATTCTCTTCTAATTTATTAATTGCATCATCATTACCAGATACAACACACATTTTCGCTGAATTAATAACCGCAATTGTCAAATCTTGATTTAAATATTGCTTGAGTTCCGATTCAGTTAAACTAACCGCTAGCATCGACCCCCTACGACATTGTTGCATTAATTGTCCCCGCAACGCCACAATTTCTAAAGCATCTTCCAGAGAAAACACATTGGCGATCGCAGCTGCAACATATTCCCCGATACTATGTCCA
>JBCBHT010000170.1:0-15954 GCA_038525335.1 Cyanobacteria bacterium J06621_15
CTTTGAGACAGATTATTGAAGATGACAGTCGCAATCCTTTTGAAGTCGGTGAAGTTATAACCGAAAAGCGTCAAACAGCAAGAATTGTTTGGGTAGAGATGAAATTTATCGATACTCAAGAAGAACCACGAGAAGCATATTCGAGAACCTGTATTGCTATAGGTTCCAATATTCAATGTTTAATTACCTATGAATTTTGGGCTGACCAAGCAGAACAGTTAACACCTGTATGGGATGAAGTTATCCGGAGTCTGACTTTAGGGTTGTACATTCGCGACCCCAGAACTGGTTTGGCTTTTCCGGATTAAACAGTGAACAGTGAACAGTTAACGGTGAGAAAACTTAAATATTACGTTGCTTGTAGCGTTGATGGATTTATTGCTCAGGAAGACGGTTCGTTTAATGATTTTGTCATGGAAGGTGAAGTCGTAAATGATTATATCGAGTCTTTTAAATTGTTTGATATTGTTTTGATGGGAAGGAAAACTTATGAGATTGGCTTAAGTGAAGGTAAAACTAATCCCTATCCGATGATGAAAAGTTATGTGTTTTCTCGTTCCATGAAAGCTAGTCCGGATGAAAATGTAGAACTTGTTTCTGATAATGGAATTGAATTGGTAAGAAGTTTAAAAAATGAATCTGGGAAAGATATTTATTTATGTGGTGGTGCTAATTTAGCAACTACTTTGTTTAACGAAAGGTTGATTGATGAGATTGTTTTGAAAATCAATCCGTTTGTTATGGGTTCTGGGATTCCTTTGTTTGGGGAAGTTATTCAACCGACTGCTTTAGAACTTACCGATAGTAAGATTTACGAAAGTGGTGTTTTGTTGGTTAGTTATAAATGTTCCTAAATGATGGAACATTTTGCTTGAACAAGAATATTGTATTTGTAGGGTAAGTGACGGCTACGATAAATTAGAATAATCACTATACTACTTTGGAACTGCCGTCACGCACCATCTTCATTAAGTTTATTTTTAATGTTCCATAATTTATTAAAAAAAATACAGCATATTTGATTTTTGTGAGGTACATTTGGACGGGCAGGATGCCCATCCCACAAGAGTTTTAGAATATAGTTGTGTACCTAATTTAACTGCAAACTGCTGTAGATTCCACATCAATATATGTAAATCCCAAATTATCAACCGATTCCATCATCCGTTGATTATAAAGCAGAGTACGTTGAATAAATTTTTCAATCAAATATTTTTCCTCTTCACCAACATTATTAAAATTACTTTCTTGATAAATTCTATTTCGGAAAAGTTGCTCGCTACCCGTCAAGAAAATTGCTCTAATATCCTTTTCACTAACTAAATTCTTTACTAATTCCGGATATAAAGCCGAACCTTCAATAATAAAACATTCATCAGAACGAACAATCTTTTCAATTTGCGGTAAAACGTTTTTCTCATAATGCAATATTACATCTGTAAAAAGTTCTTCCACAGAAAGATTTTGATAATGTTCTACAACATGTTGTGGAATAAACTTTTTATTTGACTGTATCCAAGGTCGTCCGGGATGACGAGCTAGTTTATCTGTAGAAATATAATTCCAATTTAATTTATTAGCTAAAGATTGAGCAAGAGTTGATTTTCCGACATGAGAAGAACCACCGATTAAAATAATTCTTGTTTTATCATTGATTAATTCTAATTTATTCATAAATATATTTTTATCTTCCTGTAGGGTGTGTTATAAACGGAACGTTTTAACGCACCACTCATAATTTATAGTGTTTTCTTTGCCAAAAAATATGATTAGATTATTCTCCAATGATATGACAACAATATGAAAAGACCATCATTAAGTAATATCTCCTCAGCAGAAGAATTCAAAAATTGGTATTGGTTAAAAGAAGAATTAATTGCTTACTGTCGCGAAGTCGGAATCAAAACTACTGGTGGTAAATTTGAAATTGCAGAACGAATTATTAATTATTTAAATACTGGAGAAACTCAAACTAATCAAAAACCAGATAAATCAATTCAAAAACCAACATCAAAATTTGATTGGAAAAACGAACCATTAACTGTTGATACGGTAATTACAGATAATTATAAAAATAATTCCAATGTCAGAAAATTTTTTACCGAGCAAGTAGGTAGAAAATTCAGCTTTTCGATTGATTTAATGCAGTGGATGAAAGATAACGTTGGCAAAACTCTTGGTGATGCTGTTTTAGAATGGCATCGATTACAAGAAATCAAGAAAAACCCAAACTATCAATCTGTAATTCCAGCACATAACCAATACAATCAATATACCAGAGATTTTCTAGCCGATAATCCAGATAAATCAATTAAAGACGCGAGAAAATATTGGAAATTAAAGCGTTCAATTCCAGGTGAACTCAAATATTCCAAATCGGATTTATTATTAACCGAAGATTAAAAAATAAGCCAAAAATAAACTATCGAGCTGAAATCAATAACATCGCTTGAGAACGCAATCTTTTATTTACCCATTCTAATTCCTCGGGATTATCTAAAGCTGCATCTGCAAGCAATTGAGGTAAATTGAAAATCCATTCAGAATGTTCTTCTCCCGAACATTTAACTACTAATTCCAAAACTTCGCTATCTCTACGGGTAATTTCAGCTAAAATATTCCACTGCTGGGAAACTGGTTGCTCGTTACAAAGCGAGATAATTTTCGGGACTAATTGCTTTATTTCCTGACGTGGGTTTCTATCAAAACTGTTAATATTTTCCACAATCGAAGATAATTCATCACTCAAGGACTCTACAGTTTCCTGATTTGCGGGATTAAAAATTATACTATCTGAAAAAACAGCATAATCTTCTTTCGCTTGCGAATTATCTATCTCAAAACTCGGTTTATCAGAAATTTCTTCATATACTGTCTGCTGACTTTGATTATCCAAAGATTCATCCCTTTCTACAATTTCCGCATTAGATGTTTGATTATCAGACTCAACATTTACATTTAAGCGTCCTTCTTTAAAAGCTTTTCTTAACTCTAATGCTTCCGCGACTATCTGTTGAGCGGTTTTACCTTCCTGCTCTGTAAAGTATGGACAACCCGGACGGTTGACTCTTACAACTCTCACTTCCTGTTTCTACCGGAGCATGGGAGCAGTTATCCGTCCACAGGCATTCAGGGTTCCCATAAAAAATTTTTTCTTTTAAAAAATTTTTTAATGGGTTCCCATTCAAGGACAAGCCATCCTCAATTATGGGGAAATGTTAAACAGAGTACGCAAGTTTTGCCAAATTTAATGCGGCATTGAGGTCGCGGTCAATTTCTAATCCGCAATTTGAGCATTCATAAGCACGGTCTTTTAACGTTAAATTTTCGTGCTTATGTCCGCAAGTTGAGCAGATTTTTGATGAGGCAAACCACCTGTCTGCAATGATTAATTTACAATCAAATTTTTTGGATTTGTACTCCAATTGTCGTTTGAATTCATAGAAGCCGCAGTCAGAAATTGATAAAGCTAAATTACTGTTAGATAGCATCCCCGAAACATTCAAATCCTCTATCACAATCTTCGCGTGGTTTTTGCATATGTAATGAGTGATTTTATGGAGCAAGTCCTTTCGGAGAAATGCTATCCTTCTATACATTCTTTGTAGTTTAGTTTTTAATTTATTCCTGTTACTGCTTCCATATTCTTTACGAGCTAATTGTCGCATATTACGAGCTAGTTGTCTTAGATTGCTTCTAAGATATTTAGCATTATCAAAAATAACCCCAGATGATAATGTAGCAAGAGTTTTTACTCCTAGGTCAATACCAACGACATCGATTTTTGATTGAATATTTTCTGGTTTCTTTTGATTGTAAGTAAAAGAAATGTACCAGTCATCAGCGATACGAGATATTGTGACTTTTGAAGTTGTTCCTGATGGCAATATTTCATAAAGCTTGACCCAACCAATTGTAGGAAGTTTGATTGACCTGCCTCCAAATGGCATAGGTTTCCCACCGCAATTTATAGTGAAAGAATCATTTTTACCTTTCTTTTTAAATGAAGGGTAGCTGGCTTGTTTTTTTAAAAATCGCCCAAAAGCAGCATTCAAGTCTTCAAAAGCAAACTCGGTTACTTTTTGACAAATTTCTTTTTCTTTAATCCAAGTATATTCTGCTTTTAGATACTTATTAAAGAAAGTTCTAATGGTTCTGTAATTAAATTTACATCCGGATTTGTATAACTCTTGCCAAGTAGCTAAACCCCAATTAAAAGTAAATCGTCTAATACCGGCGTGCTTAGACATTAAAACTTTTTGAGTAGCATTTAAATTTAATTTTGTTTTAATTCCAAGCAATATATATTCTGACATCAACAAGATACTTTTAACAACTGTAGGCTGCATCTGCTATATCTTAACTTAACACGCGACCAAAAATAAACTGGATATAAATCCATTTCTGAATTCCTCCTAAACGATAGCTCCATGTTCCAAATAGAAAACAAATGATTCGTAGTGCGAGCATAGTGCCCGCTCCATACTAGCCACAAAGATGCTCGCACTACGGAAATTAATTGGAAGGACTATACTTAAAAAAACTCCCGACTGACTCTTCGTCAATCGGGAATTTTATTAACTAAAAACTAAAATCAAAAAATCAAATCACTTTGATAATTTGATAATTTAGATAATTTACTTCTTCACAGCGTCGCGTTCTTTAACTTCCTTAATCACTTCATCAGCGACGTTTCTAGGACATGGAGCGTAGTGGGAGAATTCCATTGAGAATTGACCTCTACCGGATGTCATGGTACGTAAATCACCGATATAACCAAACATTTCACTCAAAGGTACTTCTGCTTTGATGCGAACCCCTGTAGCACCTGGGTCTTGGGATTTAATCATTCCACGACGACGGTTTAAGTCACCAATTACGTCTCCAACGTGGTCGTCTGGGGTAAACACGTCTACGTTCATTACTGGTTCGAGTAATTGAGGACCAGCTTTCGGAATCGACTGACGATAACCAGATTTTGCTGCAATTTCAAACGCAATAGCTGAAGAGTCAACTGGGTGGAAAGCACCGTCAGTTAAAGTAAATTTCACGTCAACTAAGGGGAATCCAGCCAAAATACCTTTGTCGATACTGCTTTCAAAACCCTTTTGTACCGCAGGCCAAAATTCTCTAGGTACGTTACCACCAGTCACCTTGGACTGGAACTCAAAGCCAGTACCGGGTTCGCCGGGTTCGATTGTATAATCAATTCTACCGAATTGACCGGAACCACCGGACTGCTTCTTGTGGGTGTAGCTGTCATTAATTGGCTTGGTGATAGATTCGCGATAAGCAACCTGTGGTTTACCTACTTCTACTTCCACACCATGAGTCCGCTTAAGAATATCAACCTTAATGTCAAGGTGTAATTCTCCCATTCCCTTAATAATGGTTTCACCGCTTTCTTGGTCGGTTTCCACTTGGAATGAGGGGTCTTCCTGAACCATCTTACTCAAAGCCATACCCAATTTCTCGGAGCTACCTTTCTTAGTTGGAGCTACTGAGATAGAAATTACGGGGTCTGGGAACACCATTGGTTCCAAGGTTGCTGGCTGTTTGGGGTCGCACAAAGTATGTCCGGTTTGGACGTTCTTCATACCCACAATCGCCACAATATCACCAGCTTGAGCCGAATCAATTTCTTGACGGGAATCCGCGTGCATTTCTACAAGACGGCTGACACGTTCGGTTTTACCGGTATAGGTATTGAGGATTGTTTCACCTTTTGACAAAGTACCCGAATATATCCGAGTAAAGGTCAAAGCACCGAAGCGGTCATCCATAATTTTGAATGCTAGCGCTCTTAATGGCTTTTCTGGGTCAACAACAGCAAATTCGCCGGTTTCATTACCTTCAAGGTCAACTTCTGGCTGAGGTTTAACTTCTTTAGGATTGGGTAAATAATCAACAACAGCGTCAAGTACTAACTGCACACCTTTATTCTTAAAAGAAGAACCGCAGTAAGTGGGGAAGAAAGCTAATTCTCTGGTACCTTGACGGATACAGCGCTTCAAATCATCAATGGAAACCTCTTCACCTTCGAGATATTTTTCCATCAACTCATCATCTTGCTCAACAGCCATTTCTACAAGCTGTTCGCGCCAAGTTTCCACATCTTCCTTCATGTCCTCGGGAACATCCTTAAGCTCGTAATTCATTGGGTCTCCCGAATCATCCCAAATCCAAGCTTTACGAGTTAATAAATCAACAACACCAACGAAATCGCTTTCAGTACCGATAGGTAATACCATTACCAAAGGCTTAGCAGCAAGAACATTGTCTACCTGCTTGACAACGCGGTAGAAATCTGCTCCTATCCGGTCAAGCTTGTTTACGTAAATAATTCTTGCAACTTTAGAATCGTTAGCATAGCGCCAATTTGTTTCCGACTGGGGTTCCACACCACCAGAGCCACAAAATACGCCGATTCCGCCATCGAGAACCTTGAGAGAACGATATACCTCAATAGTGAAATCAACGTGCCCGGGGGTATCGATGATGTTCAATTGATGGTCGTTCCAGAAGCAGCTAGTAGCAGCGGATTGAATCGTAATACCGCGCTCCTGCTCCTGATCCATGAAGTCCGTTGTCGCTGCACCTTCATGAACCTCACCGATTTTGTGAATTTTACCAGTAAGCTTCAGAATTCTTTCAGTTGTGGTTGTTTTTCCTGCATCAACGTGAGCGAAGATGCCGATATTTCGATAACGAGTGAGGTCTTTCATATTTGACTATATAACTTGGTGCTTGAACGGTCGGTGACTACACTTAAGTAATACTCAAGGGGAATCGGCATTGGTTTAATAAAGTCAGCACGGGCTGGAACTATGCCATCACAGACATTTTATGTCTTCTTACTGATGGCGACTATACCATTTGTTAAGTAATTATAAATTATTTATATCTCATGATGAAACAGTTCTCAGTAGTGGTAGCCGACTTTTCCACGGAGGAAATACGAATAGGGAAAGGGGAGAGGGGGAGATAGGGAGAGTGGGGGAGAATATAATCAGTATTGATTAAGTATTTATGCTTATCAACTCATGGCTGTTGAGATACAAACCTTCATGTATTGAAGCAATTTTATGTGGTATGTCAAGTCTAGAATTACTCAAGCGCTACAAAGCAGGTGAATGCGAACGGGTTTGGCAAGAGTTGAAAGATTTGGGTGAGATTAACGAGCAATATGTGAAAGATGAAGCTCTTGAAGTTGCGCGGGAGATAATGAAGCGAGTTAGATACAATTTTAATGTTATACCTTCGGTGAGCTTCGCTTAACGTAAATGACTTGATAAAAGTTGGTTTTGAATTTGACGAACCTGACAAAGTAATATTAGCAAGGTACATTTGGACGGGCAGGGATGCCCATCCCACAAGAGTTTTATAAAATTGGACTGTAGCTCATTTATCTGCAAAGTGCTGTATATTGTGGATTTCCTCCAGAGTTTGAGAAAATGAATGCTGAAGTCAAAAAAGGAATAATAAAATTTTAATATAAACCTTTATTATTCTTCCCTCTCTTTGATAAGGGTGAGGTCAAAATCCAAAATCAAATGAATAACTTGATAAAAATCAAAGGAATTATCAAACAAGGTTACGGGGTCGCATCGGGTAAAGGAGGAGATAAACGTTTTCCTAACGGAACAATTGAGATGCAAAAGCCATTCTTTCGTGAATTAGGACTTGATTTAGAACCGTATTTTTCCGGAACCCTGAATATTTCTATCTCTCCCCGTCAATATACTGTTAAACAAGCCAAATATACGTTTAAAAATGTCAAATGGGCAGAAAAAGAACCACCAGAAGACTTTTCGTTTTTTGACTGTAAAATTCATCTTAAAAACGGTGAAATTAAAGAAGGATTAATTTATTATCCCCATCCCGAAACAAAACCCGAACATTTTCAAGCTGCTGATATTTTGGAGATTATTACTTTTAAAATAGATGATTTAAATTATGGTGATGAAGTGATATTAGAAATTGATAGTCAGCAGATTGAGATTAATTGAATTAAATTGTGTTTAAACAACTTAATCATCTTCAAATATTAAACGTAAACCAAATATTTGATAATTATGGTGCGTCACGGTATCCGGTTAATTGATAACCTCCATGATAATAGATTTGTACCGTGGCACACCCTACAATATCTTTCAATTTTTGATAATTGTAGTAATTGTAGGTTGGGTTAGACGCACAACAAAATTAAATTTGTAACCCATAACTTATATTGCGTCGTAACCCAACATTTCGATATATAAGATAATTCAATTCAAATTGTTAAAAGCATTCCTTCTTTAATCAACAATGAAAATATTGGGTTACGATGTGAATGAAATTTATTTGTATTTAATCAATAGAAATGTTGAGTTACGACGTGAATTAAAATCATTTGTGGGTAATCAATATCTTTGCACGTCTAACCCAACCTACGTATTGATATTCAATTAATTATTCGATAAATAAGTTATCACAGAGTTGTTACAACAACGATTCGCATCTACAGGTGATAAATTATGATTCCTAAAAATGTTCCACAACTGTGGAAGAATTTCCTCATCGGAATAATAATCGCATTTTTACCAATATTCCTCATAGATAATTGGCTTCCCTATGCTCTATTGAGTCACTATAATTATCCCGTTGATTCAAAACCGGCTATTTTTCAACAATTCAACGCAAAAGTAGAAAATATCAACTTCACAACCGATGACAATATTAAGATTTCTGGTTGGTGGATTCCTTCACCAAAAAATCAATCTGAAAATCCGACTTTGATAGTATTGCATTCCCTCGGTGGAACTCGGCAAGATTTTCTCAAGTTTAATTTACCAATTTGGAAACAGGGTTTTAATTTAGCGCTTATTGATATGAGGAGTCATGGTAAAAGTGGTGGTGAATATTTTACCTATGGTTTTCACGAGCGTAAAGATGTTTCACGATTAATTGATTTTCTAGAAAATAATCATAAACCAGCATCTCAAAATATATCTTTGATGGGAATTTCTGCTGGGGGTGCGGTTGCAATTTCTTCAGCAGCTTATGATAACCGAATTCAAGGATTAATTACAATATCGGCTTTTGCTGATTTAAATAATACTATTGCAAAACAAGTTCCTTGGCTACCAACTTTTTGGAGGAAGAAAGTAATTACCAAAGCGGAGGAGATTGCTGAGTTTAATATTGAGGAAATTTCACCGATAAATCAGATTGTAAAAGTAAATTGTCCGATTTTAATCGTTCATGGAACAGAAGATAAATATATTCCCTTTGTTAATGGGAAGAAGCTTTATGATGCTGTGAAGGGTGAGAAATTATTTTATGCTGTGGAAGGTGGAAATCATTCTACTATTTTGGATAAAGGTGGTGATAAATTGCAGGAGAAGATTGTTGAATTTGTTCTACGAAGCTGAAATTATCAAGAGCTAACCATATAAATTAGTTGATTAAAAATCAGTTCAATTGGAGGTAGAGGATATTCTGTTAAATCAATGGTTACAGTATCAGCTTCGAGTTTCAAAAATCGCCAAAATGTTCCGGTGGTGACGGTACCGTATATTGTATTAATAGAATTTTGTGCTTTCTGGTTAAATTTCTGTGCTGCTACCATTTCAGCTATACATTGTCCCAAACCTACTTTAAGATTTTCTTTTTTAGCTTCAACTAACATCGCTACAGGTGCTTTAACAAATAATTGTTCTTGGGAACGACTCAGAATAAAATCACATATTCCGGTTAAACCAGTTTCAGCTTCAACATTGAATTCTTCCCCAGAAAATAAACTGATTTCATTATTTAAAGCTTCTTTGACTGCTAAAAGTAAGGGACAGATAATTAATTCAGACCTCGCTTTTTCTGTATTCAAAGCAATTGCAAGTTGTAAATTCTTATTCAAAAATTCTGCAATATAAGGACTGGGTTTGATTGGGTTTGCGGGTTGGGATAAAAAAGAAACTCCTTCTATAAGATTTAAATTAAAATCTTCGATGACTTTGGGGAGTGTAAATTGACTATAAGACATTGTATTTAACAATTAACAGTTGTAGGTTGGGTTAGACGCACGACGATATCGAATTACTAATTCATAACTTGTATTGCGTCGTAACCCAACATTTCGATATCTGAAATCAATTTTTCTTTAACAATTAAACTAAATTAAAAAAACGTATTCGATACATTATGACTTATTAAATCAACATCCTGATGTTGGGTTACGACGCTTTCAAATTTATTCGTTGGTAATCAAATATTATTGTGCGTCTAACCCAACCTACGCAATAGATAATTAAAATAATAAAAAATTCCAAGATGGTGCGTTACGGCATGATTTAATTAATAATCTCCATCCTCACATATTTGTGCCGTAACACACCCTACAAATCAAAAAATTATTTTAAAACTAACGAAAACCAAAGTTTAATTCTCCATTTTCTAACTTTGATAAATAATCTTTTGTCAATTCCACATACTTACCTTCAACTAAAATAAAATGCGGATATTTATCAATTTGTTGAAATCCCTGTTTCTGTAATTGGGATTTAAGAATTTTCATTGTAGAAGTTGTTTGATGATGCTCTTCTACTAATCTAATAATATGAGGAATAGCATAAGGTGGTAAAAGTTCTTTGAGTTGATGCAGAAATTCATCGAGATTACTTTCAAAGTCAGATTTTACAGCTAAAAGAGATGCCATTCCAACTTTACCGGATGCTCGGGGAATCTCTACTCCATATACAACCGCTTCTTCAACTAAACCAGTTGATGAAATTGCTTCTTCTACTTCCTGACAAGCAACATTTTCCCCTTTCCAACGAAAGGTGTCTCCCATTCGGTCAATAAATTTGAAGAAACCATCAGCATCTCTAGATAACAAGTCTCCAGAACACCACCATAAATCCCCCGGTTCTAATAAATTCTGCCAAATCTTACTTTCATCTAGTGAAGAATCGAGATAACCACGATAGCTATCACCAGGTACTCTTAATAAAGCTTGTCCAACTTCTCCCATAGGAACGGGTTTTCCTTGTTCGTCAACTAAGACTATATCTTTAGCATTAGGATGATTGGGGGGAATAAAACCACAGTAACCGGGTCTTCCCGTCCAGTTTGTTAAAGCTGATGCTGGCATTTCTGTAGCACCAAAATGTTCTACAATTCTTTCAATACCGAATCTTTCGATTACATTTTCCCACAATCCAGATGTTAAACCATTACCAAATATTACTTTTAAAGGATTATTTTTATCTTCAGGTTTTTGGGGACTATTAGCTAAATATCGCCAAAGTTCTCCGATATAAACAACAGAATCGCAATTATAATTACGAACATCATCAAGAAAAGCTCGGACAGAAAACTTCTCTCTAACTACAGCACAAGCTCCTGCTTCTACACAGCTAGCAAAAGCAACAGCTAAACCGTTTCCGTGATATAAAGGCAAAGTTATATAGCAATTACTTTCTGGTGTCATTTGAGTTCGTAAAGACCAAGCAATTCCCGCTCCAATCATCCGACGATGACTAAAAAGTGCTGGTTTACTACGTCCGCTGGTTCCACTGGTGAAGATAATTACTACAGCATCTTCCATAGTAATTTGACTGCGATGTTCTGAGGAAATTCTTCCTTTCCATTCTGCTGATAAAATTGAATTTGGGTCGTAATTTTCTACTGATGGAATAGGTTTACCGATATTTATTTCAACTCCACAATCTTGAGCTAATGTTGATAATTTTTGCTCGGATTCTCTAATATTAAACAAAACTGCGGTAATTCCAGCTTTAGCTAATCCCAATACAGTTGCGAGGAAAACAGCGCTGTTACTTTGGTGAACTCCGATATATTTTTTATTTATATTTCTAGTTATATTAATAGCCCAATTTGCAATTTTATCGGCTGCTCGGTCGAGTTCTTGATAAGTCCAGGGTTTTGCAGAACCAACTTCACGAACAACTGGTTTTTCCGGATATTTATCTACAGATTGCTGCCAAACATCAGCCCAACTATTTAGATTTTGCTCTGCTAATTGTTGGAATCTATTTTTTTCGTATTCTAGATAATTTTGATATTTTTCGGTGATATTATGATTATTATTTTTCATGATATTGTTTAATTTATTTTGGTTTGATTATTTTCGATATAAAATTGAACATATATCAATTTCAGTTGTACCAAAAAGTATGAGATAAAAACCGCAGAGGACGCGAAGGACGCAGAGAAAGGGTAAGAGAGAGAATTTTCAGATTATTTATAAGCTTTTTTCAATATGTATCGAAATTATTTTAATTTCCTCTTCTTGATATTTCTCTCTACGCTCTCCGCGTCCTCTGCGGTTATTTATTCCGATTTATTCAAACTTTCTGGAATCAACGATTCGGAAGAACTATAAACAATTTCTACTGATTTATGATTATCCAAACTAATCCGACCTGCTTCTAAAATAGCTGTTGTTTGTAATGTTTTCCCAGCAGTTGCAATCACATTATCAAAATCTTCGGGTTTACCTCCTTTATTAATACCAGCTACCGCATCAATAAATTTTTCAATACTTTGATAACCATATGCTTGTTGTCCTGCAAATTTACCATTTGAAGGCTCATATTTCATAAACAAAGGATTAATACTTCCATATCCTCCCGATACCGTTGCAGATGAATAACCTCGATGAGCTTGGTCAATTTGTAATTCACCTTGATGTCCCATATAAAAAAATCTTTGTTGAGAATGAACGTCGGATTTAGGAGCAATCCACGAAGCTGTATGAACCGAAATTCCTAAATTACCACTTTTAATATTTTCCCATTGAATAGTAGTGGTAATCGTATCTTCGGTATTGATATCAAACTCGTTTCTAGCAACTCCGGTAGCACCCAAAGCAGTTACTTTAACTGGTCGAGCAAAATCACTGACCATCCAATCCAATAAATCGATGTGATGGGAATTTAAATAATAGTTAATATCAGAAGATTTTCCAGCCCATTTACCGAAAGTGTGTAGCTGACTCCGGGGTTGACTCATATAGCTGTTCATATAGCTAAAATCACCAAAACTACGTACACGGTCTCTAGCATCAAAGTACATCGGGTCGTACCTTTTATGCATTTCGATAGCGACTAGTACATTATGTTGTTTTCCAGCGTCAATTAGCTTCTGATGCTCATCTAAAGTCTTCACCAGCGGTTTAACAACCAAAACATGTAATCCATGACGAATCGCTGACATAGCCATTTCAAAATGAGTATCATCGGGAGTAACCACAATTACCGCATCCCCAGGTTTCATTTTTTCAATCGCAGTTTGATAAGCTTGGGGATTATATTCATCATCACCAGGGAAAGTATTTACGTTAATATCAATCCCTTGATATTGTTTTTCTATTTTCTCAGTAAAATGATTGCGAATACCCGGAAAAGTCTTGCCATCACGACCGCATAAACTAATTTGATTAACCTTACCACGACTTCTCAAATCAAACAGCACCAGCCCAATAACACCAGCACTTTTATCAGAATCCGCAGCTGCTCCCCTAACAAAACCCGTAACATATTCCCCCGTCCCGATAACTAATATATCTGTCATTTGATTTTGGATTTTAGATTTTAGATTTTGGATTGGTAGTTGGTAATTGGTAATTGGTAATTGATAATTGGTAATTGATAGTTGTTAATTGATATTTCTACCCCCTCTACCCCTTCTTCCCCCTCTACCCCCTCTCTCCTAAAACTCTATCACTATAAGAATTCCCAAACCGATTTTCTGGGTCTAATTGATAGCGTACTTGCTGAAAATCATCCCAGTGAGGATATATTTTTGCTAACTCTTTTGCTTCGGGACCAAATCTTTTAGCCCAATGAGGACGACCATCAAATTTAGCCATTATTTGTTCGTAATCATTAAAATAATCTCGACAGTCAATACGTTTACCATAAGGCATATAATTAATAATTCCGATATAACAACTATCTCTTCCTTGACAGGGACTTAACCATATATCATCCCCTTTTACAAAACGTACTTCAATCGGAAGATGAACTTTATAATCTTTTTTCTGAATCAAATCGCGAATTTCTTCTACAGCTTGAACCGTATACTCTATAGGAATAGCCCATTCATTTACCTGCTGTTTAAATAAACAATCAAAATTGAATTGACTTAAACTATCACCCCGCGATTTTTTTGGCTGACTAAACATTTGTTGAGCATACCAACGATTAATTCTAGGAATCAAATTTTGATTGAAAGTTGCTAAATATAATAAAAATTGAAAAGTATAAAATCCAATTAGCTTTTGTTGATACCAATCCCCCAGACGCTGAAAAATATTTTTACTAACTGCATTCTCTTCCGGTAATGTACGAGTAGCAGTCCACTCCCAAGCCATATCTACATGAGGTAAATACCAAAATCGATAATGGTCGGATTTCAAAGATTCTGGTAAATTCTCAAATACTGATGCTAAAGTTTGCGGCTGTTCTTTTACTTCTAAATCAAAACTCGTTACAACCTTTAATTTATATTCCGTAATTAACCCCAAACTACCTAAATGACATTTTACAGCACTAAATAATTGAGAATTTTCACTATCAGAAACTTTGATAATTTCTCCCTTACCATTTACCAAAGTAATTTCTTCAATAATTGTCGGCATTACGCCATATTTTAAACCAGTTCCATGAGTAGCGGTAGCCATTGCACCGGAAATTGTTTGAGCGGAAATAGAACCTAAATTTGGTAATGCTAGTCCATATTTTGCCAAATTTTGACTTAATTCATTTATCGTAACTCCCGCTTCCACAACAACGATTTGATTTTCATAATCTATATTTTTAATAGCATTTAAACCATCAAGACAAACCAATTCTTCGTCGCTCATAGCAATATCGCTAGGAGAATGACCGGAACCAAAGACTCGAATTTTGCTTCCCCTTTTTATAGCTTGACAAACAATATCTTTAACTTCTTCATTGCTTCTAGGATGATGCACTTTGGAAGGTTTGCATTCATATTCCCCCGACCAATTTATAAAATGTTCTTGATTCATGGTTTAAAGAACAGTAACGATTCCCCGCTGAATATTCGAGTACTTTAATTGTATTTCTGCGCGGGATAATTTTGAGGACATTTTCTGTTCGTGGTATTTTTTACGCTTTAAATCCTTCCAATCATTAATCCACTTTAACTGTGATAAACTCACTAACTTTGCATGAGCTTCGTTAGGATAAAGCTGCTGTAATAGCGAAATAGTTGTCACTTCTTCCATTCCCCCAGGTACATCTTTGAGAAGTCCGCTGGAAACTCCTAAAAACCCTGTGATATTCAACTTCGATAAATTCCACAAAGCTAAAGTGTTCCAAGGAGAAGTCATCCCATCTATCGGTTTTACTCCTGCATCCCCTCCATGATTTAAAATCATCTTTGCTCCGACTACTAATGTATCTGCGGTTAGATGCGAATCCAATATCTTTATGTCCGCTGATTTCACGTGAACTTCTGGACTTTGTAGTAAAAGCTTGCTCCCACCCAAAGAAGTTGCTTCATAGACAATTGCATTTAGGGGATGAGCAAATCCTTTCCAGGGGTTGACTAAAAGTGAATGTACCTGCTCTCCGAAGCAAGAAACAGTCTGAGTAATTTGCTCAAAAAGGTATTCGTCAGTCGCTATAACCACATAATCTGCATACTTCAATACCTGATTGCACCAATTTTTCAATCGAGAAAAGTTAGGTGTGTGGGTACCACAAGCACTATGAATTCTTGTTCCAATAACTAGAGACATGGATTTGCGCTGTATTAAAGTATGCGGATTATGTGGTTATAGCGACTGATGAGTACCTTTTTGAGAAAATTACTCAGACTGTTTCTTGTTTTGGAGAGCGAGTACATTCACTTTTGGTCAACCCCTGGAAAGGATTCGCTCATCCCCTAAATGCAATTGTCTATGAAGCAACTTCTTTGGATGGG
>JBCBHT010000171.1:0-15519 GCA_038525335.1 Cyanobacteria bacterium J06621_15
ATTGAA
The DNA here is from genome assembly GCA_038525335.1 of Cyanobacteria bacterium J06621_15. GTDB lineage: Bacteria > Cyanobacteriota > Cyanobacteriia > Cyanobacteriales > Nostocaceae > Rivularia. The sequence goes on from JBCBHT010000171.1 coordinate 7, forward strand.
CTTTCCTTAAATACTTAGCTACAGCTTTTTGTAAGGGGAAATACCAAGCATCATCTGAGCAACCATTTCTCCATTGATATAATTCATAAACTTCTGTAGGTAATTCAATTGGCAAGCACTTTGAAAGTTCAATACTATGATATTTCATGGATGACAGACCTTATTAGAGATCCAAACGGTTCTAACTGGTTTCAAATTTTTGTAGATGGGGCTGAAGGTGAGCGCGAAGGTTACATAGTCATTGGTGAAAACGGTAGAGATTACTCAATTCTTTTTCTTGATTTTAAGGGTGGCGATTATTTAATTACGAAAAAATATACAAGTCTTACCAGTATGATGATGACTATTGCAGAGTGCCGTGAAAATGGCATTCCTGAGCAAGACCGTGAAGGCTATATAATTTGGCGTAAATACAACAAGGATGTAGATCCAGTGCAGAAATTGGGTTTAAATCTTTATCACTAATGTTGGTATGAGACGTTAGAGCGACCTAAAAATCGTAATAAGTCCGAAAACTCAATACAATTTTTGTTACGTTACTCGATCTCTGGCATAGTTCCGAACTCAGTAGTTTGGGAGTCGTAGACTCAACCACTTAAGCCGATAATTACTAGAAACCTTTAGGACAATCGCTCAAAGTCCTGATATAATCTGAGAGAGCGGCGAACTCCTTACCAGCCAGATTATACACCTAAAAAATCACTAATCTAGGCTTTCCCCCGAACGAATTCGAGGTTAGTTCTGTGACGCAGAATAGCTCTCATACCAATATTCCTGGCTGCATTAACGCCTGAATGTGAGGTGTATCCAGAGCTTGTTTTTACCCAAGTTGCACCACAATTGTAAACCTCGGAACCTTCTGTTACAGTTTTTGGGATATCGTTGCTGCGATGAACCGGATTCTCCCAGGGGTCAAGTTTTGACGTATTCCGTGGGTTCACACGAGTGGTTAATATTCCGTAATCCTGGTAAGCAGAAGTTTTGACGTTGTTGAAAATTTTGGACTTTAACCAATAACTACGTTTTTGGTTGGAACGACGAGAATACTTACCTTTACAAGGTCTTAAGTTCGCAAGATGCTCGAAGGCGACGAACTTACAGTTGTATCCCGCCAAAAGATTTACTATTTGTCTAGCAACTTTACGTCCCATTTGTCCTTCACGTAGACGAATCTTCTCCCATTTTTGGAAGCAGAAACCTTCGTGAATTATGCCAGTCTTATTCATGGTCTGAGCTATTCTACCTAAGTCGCGCTTCCTAAGATTTATCTCCTTCGGGTTCTTGATGAAGTGTCTTGCCACTTCCCGAACAGAGTTATCTTCCACTTCTAAGATAGAAACTATCGCTGCGTGAATGTCTAAATCAATATCTATGGCTGCAAAACGTAGAGTGTTCTGCGAGCAAATGTTTTTAATCCCTCTGGTTGCTGGGATATACTTCTCAAACGGAAATGTAAGAAACATCATTCCGCGCTTGGAAACTACAGATGGCGCTCCTTTTACCCAATCATCACCAAAAGTTCTACCGTTGTAGGAGAACTTAGTCCACTTCCACTGTCCCGATACTAAAACTTTTAGCATGATATCGGAACCGGAATCCTGCTTCCACATCCCCGAATCATACTGCAAGGAAAAATTAAAACCTCTTGGTTGAACAGGCGGTCGGTGGTGCTGATGACGTTTGGGACGGTTAGTCCATTTGTCGTAATTTGACTTCCAAGATTTGTACGCACCAATTGCTTTACGAATTGCAGCACGCATCAATACTGCCGGGAAACCTTGAAATTCATCGGGTAAAGGGAACGAAGCCGAATCGCCTTTTACCAGCAATTCGTAGTATCTCCATTGTTCTTTGCTCGATAAATCTACACCACTAGGATCGGTGGCAATCAGCAAAAAGAAAAAGTGAATTACATCGTTATATTTAGTTCTAGTCTCCTCGAAACCTTGAAATGTAGAGGCTTTTGTCCACAATCTATTCTCTTGAGACTTCGATGAAATATTAAATCCTTTTTTGCGTTTAAGTGCCATCTGTTCGACCTCCAGTGGTTTTGTTCGATTAACTCTATTATTACCGATTTATTGCTAATTATAAACTACTTTTTCGGCTTCTTTTTGAATTTTTTTTTCATAGCTACGAAGAAAGTAGAGTTTAGAAGAATAGCAGTGCATAATCGCCAAAAAATCCTCAAGCATTTCCTGTTGAGGAGTCTTGAAGTTGTTGTTTATGATTACTATTTCGCAGCCATGAAGATTGCAAAACCATTCAATGAAGTCGAAACCAAATCTAACGAGTCTTTCTTTGTGGGCAACTACAATCTTGGATACCTCTCGCTTAGAAACCGATTCCATCAGTTTTAAGAATTTTTTTCTTTTGAAATTCAAACCTGAACCCATCTCTGAAATGCATCGAGAACCGGGATAGTGCTTTCCTAGGTACTCGATCTGAGTTTTCAGGTCGTCTTTTTGAGTATTCGTTGAAACTCTCGCATATAATATCGTCTCTCCGGGGCTTATTTCTTTGGATATGTTTTCTAAACTTTCAAGGCTGTAACGTCTGTGACCCCCAGGAGACTTTATGCAACTTACTTTTCCTTCGTCAGCCCAAAGAGCGAGGGTTTTGGGGTGAAAACCAAATCTTTCGTATACTTGTTTTGGAGTCAAATACATCTTTCTGTTTTATTACTTTTGACTCCATTTTACTACCAATTAGAGCGATTTAGTAGCAGGACATTTTTTTATTTAAAGAATAAAGAGACGTAGCAGTGTGCTAGGTCTCTTACTATTTGCAAAATTTTAATAATTTCTTCCTAATTTCTCCCCTTACAACAATTCCAACACGAAAAAAGTAGTTAAATTTTGTTAAGATTGGACACAATAGAAAGCGGCGCGTTCCCTTACTTAAACCATCCCTTACCTTGGAGATACTTGATGCTACGACTAGAACATATCAGTAAAATTTATCCCACAGGCGAAGTTCTCAAGGATGTCAACTGGGAAGTTAAAGTTGGCGATCGCATTGGTTTAGTCGGTGTAAATGGAGCGGGAAAGTCCACCCAGTTGAAAATCATCATGGGGGAGATGGAACCGACATCCGGAGAAATAATTCGTCCCAGCAGTTTACATATCGCTCATCTCAACCAGGAATTTGAAGTAGACCCGACTCGTACCGTAAACGAAGAATTTTGGACGGTATTTGAAGAAGCAAACGCAGTACAGTTAGCTTTAGCTCAGGTACAGCGAGATATGGAAAGCGCTGACCCAGACGAACTCGATAAATTAATCAATAAACTAGATAAATTACAAAGACAGTTTGAAGCCTTAGACGGTTACGGATTAGAAGCTCGTATCGGCAAGATATTACCAGAAATGGGATTCGAGCAAGAAGATGGAGAGCGTTTGGTAAGTTCTTTTAGCGGTGGTTGGCAAATGCGGATGGGTTTAGGTAAAATCCTGCTGCAAAAACCCGATTTATTGCTATTAGACGAACCGACAAACCATCTTGATTTAGAAACAATTGAATGGTTAGAGAATTACCTCAAAGGTTTGACAACCCCAATGGTAATTGTTTCTCACGACCGAGAATTTCTTGACAGACTTTGTACCTCAATAGTAGAAACCGAACGCGGTGTTTCAACAACTTATCTAGGTAATTATTCTACATATCTACAGCAGAAAGTAGAAAATCAAACAGCCCAAATAAGTGCATTCGAGCGTCAGCAGAAAGAATTAGAAAAACAACAAGCATTTGTAGATAAATTCCGTGCTAGTGCTACTCGCAGTACCCAAGCGAAAAGCCGCGAAAAACAATTAGATAAAGTAGAAAGAATTGAAGCTCCCATTGCTGGAGTTAGGACTTTACAATTTAAATTTCCCCCAGCACCCCGCAGCGGTCGCGAAGTAGTAGAAATTAAAGAATTAACTCATATTTATGACGATAAAATTCTATTTCTAGCAGCAAATTTATTAATTGAAAGAGGTGATAGAATTGCGTTTTTGGGTCCCAATGGTGCGGGTAAATCCACTTTACTACGGTTGATTACCGGTATGGAACAACCCACAGAAGGTGAAGTTAAATTAGGTCAACATAACGTAATTCCTAATTACTTTGAACAAAATCAAGCCGAAGCATTAGATTTAACTAAAACCGTCATGGAAACAATTCATGATGAAGTTCCCGACTGGAAAAACGAAGAAGTTCGTACTTTGTTGGGGAGATTTTTGTTTAGCGGTGATACCGTTTACAAGAAAGTTGACGCTTTAAGCGGTGGAGAAAAAGCGCGATTAGCACTAGCAAAAATGCTGTTACGTCAGGCAAATTTACTTATCTTAGATGAGCCGACAAACCACTTAGATATTCCAGCAAAAGAGATGCTGGAAGAAGCTTTACAGAATTACGACGGAAGCGTAATTGTAGTTTCTCACGATAGATATTTTATTTCCAAAGTAGCGAATAAGATAGTTGAAATTCGTGACGGTGAATTCCGAGTTTATCTGGGAGATTATCACTATTACTTAGATAAAATTGCTGAAGAAAAAGAGCAAGAAAGATTAGCAGCAATTGAGGCAGAAAAAGAAGCTAAAAGACTAGCTAAGAAGAAAAAAGCAGCAGCAAAGCGAAAATAAATTAAATTTTGTATTTTAGCAACGGATATACTGGCTTGAGATTAGTCCTAAATTTTTATTTAGTCTGAAATATAAGGTGTGTCTTTATAATTAAAACAAAAAACCCTTCTTTTTAAAGGAGGGATTTTTGTATATTTATTTAGATATTTTTCTTTCTTTGTTTTTCTTTCCTAATATAATATTTTATATTGTTAGTACTACTCATTCCCTACCCTCAATTACCAATTACCCATTACCAATTACCAATTCCTTAATTTCTATACAAATTAATAATACGATTAATAAATCCAACTTTTGATAAATTGAAGCCATTTGTAATAGATAATTTGACATGTCAACTATCTTTTGTTACAAAAAATTTACTAAACACAAAATAATTGCAAGAAATATATATATAAATTAGAAATAATTCATAAAATAATTTAATAATCAAAAGAATAGTAAGCAAAAATTCACTTGCAGTTGTGAGTGTCAATGGTATTATTCGGTTATTACGAAAAGTAAAGGGCAGTATTGTTATGACACAAGCACCTGTTTCTCCCGTGGTGCTGGTAATATTGGATGGATGGGGTTACTGCGAGGAGACCAAAGGAAACGCCGTTGCCACCTCTTCAACACCTGTAATGGATAGCTTATTAACAGCTTATCCAAACACGTTGATAAACACTTCCGGAAAAGCGGTAGGTTTGCCAGAAGGGCAGATGGGCAACTCAGAAGTAGGACATTTGAATATAGGTGCTGGTAGAGTAGTACCGCAAGAACTAGTTAGAATTTCAGATGCGGTAGAAGACGGTACAATAAATCAAAACCCAGCATTGGTAAAAATTTGCCAAGAAGTACGAGGCCGTCAGAGCAAACTACATTTAGTAGGATTATGTTCTGAAGGAGGAGTACATTCACATTTAAGTCATTTATTCGGCTTATTAGATTTAGCTAAAACTCAGGGAATCTCGGAAATTTGCATTCACGCTATCACTGACGGACGCGATACTAAACCCAGTGAAGCAGTCAAAGCAATAGGACTTATTCAAGATTATATAGACCGCATAGGAGTAGGACGCATTGTAACTATTAGCGGACGCTACTATGCAATGGATAGAGATAAACGCTGGGATAGGGTTAAAAGCGCTCACGACGTAATGACCCAAGACGATTCTAGCGATAGCCGTTCTGCTGTAGAAGCAGTTAAAGCATCTTATGCAGAAGGCAAAACAGATGAATTTATTGTTCCTGTTAGAATAGCTCCCGGAGCCGTTGAAGCAGGGGATGGAATTATATTTTTCAACTTCCGTCCCGATAGAGCTAGACAGTTAACCCAAGCTTTTGTTAATTCAGATTTTGACGGTTTTGAAAGAGAGCAAATCAAACCGCTATCTTTTGTTACTTTTACTCAGTACGAACAAGATTTACCAGTAGAAGTAGCATTTAAACCCCAGAATTTGAATAATATTCTCGGTGAAGTAATTTCCCAAAACGGTTTAAAGCAATTCCGTACTGCTGAAACCGAGAAATACGCTCATGTTACCTACTTCTTCAATGGTGGTTTAGAAGAAGCACTCGAAGGAGAAGACCGAGAATTAGTAAATTCTCCAATGGTCGCTACCTACGATAAAGCACCTCTGATGTCAGCAGCAGCTGTCACCGACGTAGTTTTGGGAGCGATTAAAAAGGGAATTTATTCGTTAATAGTAGTTAACTACGCCAATCCTGATATGGTTGGTCATACAGGAAACATGGAAGCTACCGTCGAAGCATTAGAAGCGGTAGATAAGTGTTTAGGAAAACTATTAGAAGGAATTAGCAAAGCTGGAGGAACGGCATTAATTACAGCCGACCACGGTAATGCAGAATATATGATAGATGAGACCGGAAATCCCTGGACTGCTCATACTACCAACCCGGTTCCTTTGATTGTGGTCGAAGGTGAAAAAGTCAAAATTGCCGGACATGCTACCAACGTGACTTTAAGAAGCGATGGTAAATTAGCCGACATTGCTCCGAGTATTTTGGAAATTTTACAACTTCCCCAACCAGAAGAAATGACCGGAACATCTCTGTTCAAACCAGCAGAATATGATGTGAAAGTTCCTCGCACTCCCATGAACTTGGTGATGCAGAATAATTGATAGTTGGTATTTAGTAGATAGTTGCTAGTGGTTACATCCGACAGGGGTTACAAATCCCTGTCTAATAGCAAAAGTCCTATAAACTTGACTTCTTGCACCATTCGCAACAACCGCCTTAGAATAAATTCTCAGGCTAATTGCAAAGTCTTCTAAATAAGAATAGGCAATGCTTCAAGTGCGTTTTAACATACTTTTTATGTAAGCCTATGATTTTGTATCATCAACGGGTATTCGGACTTAACGATAATGGTGCAAGATGTCAGATAAATAGTGCTGCAATACAAGATTAAACGTAATTGGGATAGAAGAGGTTATATACAGTTCGCTTCTCCAAAAAATTACTGTAAAGTTTATATATAATAATTGAGTTAAAATCTGTTTAATTGTTGGTTGTTAGGTATAAACCGGTTTATAAACCACTAACAACTAATAACTAATAACTAATAACTAATCTTCAAATTCATGACTGTTTCAAGTATATTACAAGGCATCTGGGCATTTTCTGCAATTGGTTTAGTCGTTTTGGTATTGCTCCACAGCCCCAAAGGTGATGGAATTGGAGCTATCGGTGGACAAGCGCAATTATTTAGCAGTACAAAAAGTGCTGAAAATACTTTAAATCGAGTTACCTGGACATTAACAGTAGTTTTTCTCGGATTAAGTGTAGTTTTAAGCGCGGGTTGGCTTGGAGGTTCTACTCCCAGGACTTCTGCTCCTTCTGTTCCCATCAACACCGCTCCTGCTCCTGCTACTAACACTAATCCTTCAGATTTATCTGCTCCCGAGACTTCTCCAGCCCCTGCTATCTCCCCAGCCCCTGATTCCTCCGAACCATAAAATTACTTTCTTTAAGTATTTCTAAACTGTAAAAATTGCAGTAGGTAGTAGTCTGTCCCATTAAATACGATAGGTCTTTCCACAGACCCGTCTGGGACTGCAAGTCCCAGTCTAATAACTGAAGTCATATAAATATGACTAGAAAATAAGCTATCAAAACTTATGGGACAAAGCTAGGAATGAGAAAAAATCTAGGCTTATTTAAACGATTAAAAATAGCTTTAGGATTGGTAATTATCACAGCACTGCTCGTTATCTTTACTAACGTGCAGTCTTTGGCTGTGTTTACATTTGAGTTAAAAAATAACTTGACAAAAGTACCGCAACATCAAGCGGATATGAAAATAGAGGAAGATGAAGGGGAAAAGGAAAATATAAAATTTTTTACTTCGATACAAGAAAAATTTGGCCTCACCCTGTCCTTACGGACATCCCTCTCCTTATTAAGGAGAGGGAACGAGGGTGAGGTTTTAAATGTATTAGACTCGACCGACAGTATTTCTCAAAATCCTTCTATTCCACCACAAAAAAATCATCCTCTCCCATCAACCTTAGCGAGATGGCAAGATAACAATAGCGGCGATTATTTTGATGAAATTAAACCTACAAAATACGGTTATTTGATTTGGTCGCAATTTCCAGTAAAAGTTTATTTAGAAACACCAAATACAAATAATAATCAACAATCTCAACAGTGGATTAACGCTGTTTCAGAAATAGTAGAAGAGTGGAATAATTATTTACCTTTAAAGATAGTTGAAAATTCAGAAGAAGCGGATATTAAAATTATTCGGAAATCTCCACCACTACAGTTTACTCCCGGTCAAAAATTTCCTCGCGCTCGTTCTGCTTTAGCTAAATTTCAAACATATACAAAAAATAATACCTTATATCATCGCTTTACTATTTTATTGAGTCCCAGCCAAACCGGTAAATATCTCTTAGCAGCTTCTCGTCACGAATTAGGTCATGCTTTAGGAATTTGGGGACATAGTACAGATAAAGGTGACGCTTTGTACTTTTCTCAAGTTAGGAATCCACCAATGGTTTCTAATAGGGATGTGAATACTTTGAAGAAAATCTATCAGCAGAGTACTAGTTTGGGGTTGGAGAGTATTTTTAATCAATAGTATTACTTACACTTCCATATCTTATACAAAAATAGTTGTAAATTTTGTTACTGTTTCTTGCTATATTAAGTAGCTATTAGTAAAAAATAATGCTGATATTTACAAAAGGATAGCAGTAAATGGCAATTATAGAATCTCGTGATTTCACCTTGGAAGAGCTATTTGGATATTTTTATGTAGTTCGAGCTTATCAACGCGAATATGTATGGGAAGAGAAACACGTTAATGACCTTTTAAACGATGTTTATATACAGTTTGATGAAAATAAATCTGGTTCGGATTGGGAATATTTTATTGGAAGCATTATAGTCTGTGAGTCTAAAAATGTATATGAATTGATTGATGGTCAACAAAGAATGACAACTATCTGTTTAATTCTTTGTGCTATCAGAGATTTTATCCAAGAACTCGAGCCAAATAAATCTTTAGATGCTCTTAAAAAATTAATTGCTTCTTCAAGTACTGATAGAGATGGAAATGAAAAATTTCGAGACAGAATAGAGCTTCAATATGATGAAGATAGCCGTAAAGTTTTAGAAAATATAGCAAGGGAACAAAGTTTTTATGGTATTCCACAAAATAGTTCGGTTGAAAAAATAAAAAATGCCTATAAATCTGCACTTGATTTTTTAAAAGAAGAATTTGGTCAACATCAAAACACAATTCAACAAGTAAGAAAATTTTATGCTTGCTTCATTAAAAATGTAAAGCTAGTACGTGTAGAAACGAAAAGCATGTCACAAGCGCTGACAGTTTTTTCAACTATTAACAATCGTGGAGTAGGTCTAGATGGTATGGATTTACTCAAAAATCTAATGTTTATTCAAATAGCAAATAAAGATTTTAATAAGCTTAAAGAAAAGTGGAAGGTGATGTTAGATATTATATTCAAATCTAAAGAAAAGCCTTTACGCTTTCTTCGCTACTTTATTATGGCTAACTATGAATCAGAACGCTTAAGAGAAGATAATATATATGAATGGTTTGAAAAAAACCAAAAACAATGTGGATATGTTGAAAAACCATTTGAATTTATGGATTTGCTTCTGAAATCTGCACAAGCTTTAGCTAATTTTAAAAAGGGTCAAGATATTCATGGAAATCGAAATCGTTATTTAGAAAATATCTTATACTTATCTAATAGTCAGCATTTTGTACTATTGCTAGCTACTTTGAAGATGCCGAAAGAACTCTTTATTGAAATATGTAGACAAATTGAGAATTTTTTATTTATTCATAATATTACAAGACAAGGAACTAATAAACTTGAAAATCTATTTAGTAAATGGGCAGCAAAATTACGTAAAGTTAAAGATAAAGCATCTCTTAAAGAATTTATCATAGAAGAACTTGAGCCGAAGAAAAGACACTTAGTTAAAGAATTTGAAGATACTTTTGTAGAAATGAACGAATCTTCTGTAAATACAAAGAAATTACAATATATTTTAGCTAAACTAACTCAATATGTAGATGAAGCAGCTTACCCTAATGACGAATCACATATGTATCTTAAAAACTATGTAAATAAAAGCGTTGAAATTGAACACATCTTACCTCAAAAATACGATAAATTAAAACCTAGTTTTGATAAACCAAATGAGATAGATAAATATGTTAAGCGTTTGGGCAATCTTACTTTAATCGAAAAGCCGATTAATTCTTCAATCAAAAATAAACCTTTTAAGATTAAAAAAGAAGCTTATAAACAATCAAAGTATTTAATCACAAAGTTAATAGCTGAAAAAGTAAATATTGGTGTTAATACCTCAATTGATAGAGCTGCAAAAGATTTAGAGACCTATGAAGAATGGAACTCAGAATCTATTGAGTCACGTCAAAAGATGCTTACTAAATTAGCAAAAAAAGTTTGGGAAATTGATTACTAGTATTTTATAAATTATTTTTTTACTTGATTTTATTTGTATCGAAATCAAGATTCACCAGTAGACCTCTAAAATAGACATAGTGCGACATCAAAAGCACATTGCTGTGCTGACAATCGCACTACAATCTTAGAGATGATTCTATCAATCTCAAACAGCTTTCTTGGTTTGTTGAGGATGAAAATGTAAGCTTCGTCCTTTAACAACCTCTTCGTACAGTTTTTCCAATTGAGTTATATTCTTGCTGAGAGTATAACGCTCTAGTACTCGCTGTCTTGCTTTTTTCCCTAACATTAATCCTAATTCTGGATGGTCTTGAAACAATGGTAGTAAAGTGCGTAATTGCGATCGCACTCTGTTTGTGTCAAGAACTACACCCGCACCGTCTTGCAATACTTCCCCATCGGCACCTACTTCAGTTGCCAAACAAGCCATACCGCAAGCCATACCTTCTAATAGAGATAAAGATAAACCTTCCACTAGGGACGGTAATATAAATACATCTGCTCCCCGTAAAATTTCTATACGGCGCTTATCATCACCAATGAATCCCAACCAGTGAACACCATATTCAGGGCCGTAAAATGGCTCTAAACCGGCTCTTAAAGGGCCATCACCAACTATTAATAATTTACTTTGGGAACCCATTTCTGCCTGTCTCCAAGCACGTAATAAGGCTTCGACGTTCTTTTCAGGGGCTAGTCTTCCTTGGTAAACGAACAAACGCTCGGCTTGAAATTCGGCTTTGATAGCTGAAAAACCGGGAGAATATTTATCTACGTCTACTCCGTTAGGAATAACAGCAATATTTTCTGCAGGTACCCCCATACGTGCGAGTAAATCTCGTTGGAGTTGCGAAAATACGATAGTACTATCGTAATTACTTAGAAACGGTGCATACAGTTGATAGGCTAAAAGCTGAGTACCTGATACTAACTTGACTCCTTTACCAGCAAATGGAGGATGAAAAGTAGCGATTAAAGGTATGTTTAGCTTTTTGCAAATTTCTGGTAGCAGAAAATCTAAAGTAGATAACGTTAAAGAAGCATGAACGATATCTGGTTTAATCCTTCTGAGCGACTCAGTTAAAACCTTTGTTGCTTTGAACGCGGGAATAGTATAAACCTGAGACTTATAGATAAAAGGTAAAGGTACCTCTGGACAATTTAACTCCTTTGAGCCTTGGGATACTTCTTGGGCAAAATGAAGAAAGCTAACTTCGTGTCCCCGCTCTAGCAAGGAATTAGTGATTTCTCTACTGTAGGTAACATTGCCACAAAAGGGCGATTTTTTTCCAATCCAAGCTATACGCATTCTTGATTAGTAATCTGGAAAGGGGGTTTATTCGGTCAGCAATTCTTCGGAATGTAAATAATATGAATTTACTGTTGCACTCTCTGGCTCTGTTGATATCATAATATTTCAATCCTATTAACTGACAACGCAAATTTTTACGTTTTTAAAAGAAGTAAATTTTTAATTTATTTATGCCATAATAATGCTGTTAATTACTATACGTTTTTATATAACAAATTGAGACTCTGTGTATAGCGTCTATCCTATACATATTTTATCTCCAATATTAGGAGATAGATTAATGCTCATGTAATTTTACCACGATGGTAAAAGCTTTCTGTCAAGATAGATATAATATCAATCTAATTTCTGATTTTTAATTTTTGATTTTGAGTTTCTAATTGTGAGTTTCTGATTATATAGCTTGGCTGTACTTAAAATGAAGAGTAATAATAATTTTTCTCTATTGTCAAGTAAGAATCTAGCTTTTTTCTAAATTCTTGAATAGGTTTCTCAAGCTTACTAATAAGTATGACTATTGATTACTTTTGAAAATTAATACCTTGTTGAGAAACAGTTACTATTTACTATCCTGAAAGTAAATTATGGTATTGACTGAACATTATTTATCCTATTTTCTGTCAAATTTGTTTTATTTATGATATTTATTGCTTGTGACTCCTTATTTTCTCTTCCAAAGTCAACATTGAATTTTGAATTATTTCTAGCTAATACATACTAAGCTGATTTGTATCTAGTTAATATACCAGCACAGAAGACAATCGCAGCTAATACCAAAAAGACAGTTCGCAACCCGAAAAAAGTTTCTGCAATACCTGCTAATGCCAAAGGTAAAGTAAGAGCAATATTAACCAAATTATTTTGTAAACCAAATACTTTTCCGCGCATTTGGGCTGGGGTTTCGGTTTGAATCGCAGTTTGTAATGGGATTCCAACCAATGCACCAGACATACCTAGTAAACATATAGAAGAAAGTACAATCCATAGTTGCTGGCTAAATATTGCTAAACCAGCTAAGGAAATTCCCATTCCCATACTTCCAGCTAAGCTCAAACCAGAAGTCGAGAAATATTGTCCAAACTGACCTAATACCATTGCACCAAGAGCAATACCAACACCACCAGATGCTAGTAAAAAGCCAAATTGTTCGGCTTTGAGATTAGGTATAACTTCTGCAATCCGAACTGCTAATACCGTTAGTGCTGCTAATACAGAAAATAAAATAATTAACTGAATTAAAGCATTACGCAGCCGGTTATTTTCTCCCAAATAAACCAAACCTGCTTTTAAATCAGAAAAAACATGTTGAGATTCTTTCTCTTGCTCTGAAGTTTTTTCATTTGTTACTAGCAATAGCAAAATTAATCCAGCAAGGATATAGGAACCACCAACTAAAATTTCTTTTCCTAATTCACCGCTACCCCCAAATTTCAACCACAAAGCATCTGCTGCGGATAAAAGCGGTTCACCAATGGCAAATCCCACAATTACCGATGCCATCATAGTTGTAGTGTAAAGCGAATTCGCACTCAACAAGTTATGCGGTTTTACTATTAAAGGAATTACCGTTTGTTCTGCTGGTGCGAAAAATTGCGTTAGAGTAGAAACCAAAAAAGTTACTGCCAAAATTATAAAAAATCCAGCCGGAATATTACCTATTCCTTGCCAATCTCTCGCGAACCATAACAGTGGAACAATTCCTAAAACTAAAATACCGCGCCAAATATTGGTTGACACAAGTACCTGTTTTTTTACCCATCTATCTACAAATACCCCTGCTAAAGAACCAAATAGTACTGCGGGTATGGTGAAGGTCATCATCAAAGCCGATACCCAGCCACTAATGCTGCTTCCCTGAGATTGAAACTGAGTATTAATCAAAGCAATCATCAGCACTAAATATACTTTATCTGCTAGCTGGCAAAATACTTGACCAGCCCACAGAGCAAGGAAATTAGTATTTTTCAAGACGGGTAAAAAACCTTGTTGGGTTTTATCTGTATTGACTTGATTTTTTTCTAATGAATCGGACTTATCAGCAAATTTCATAGCAGCAGCTTGAGAATTATTTTCAAGCTGATTACTGCTATTACTGTGGGAATATAATTCATCTTTATTTTTATTTTCCCAATGTTTATTTGGGTCGGATTTGAGTATTTCCGACATCGGTGTTTTATTATTTTTATCGTTTTTAGAAACGTCTCCTGCTGACATTTCGTTTGTAGTTCTAATCTACTTTATGGTGGACTTGAGAAAGCGTGGTTAATTTGATAAACAAGAAAATTATCTTGTATAACCAAAAAATACCAGCTTATTGACTTGTAAAATCATTTTTTTGGCATAATGCCGCAAAAACCTTAAATATCGACCTGGATGATTTAAGCTTGATTTAAACTTAGCCATGAATTGTAGCAAACAAAGAGTCAATTAAAGCTGCCGAACGAATTGAACGACCAAAATGATATTGAGTATATTGTCTTAATAAACGCTCAACATACAGCCACTCTTCGTTGATAGCAATTTCTTCTATTATCTCTGATTGCGGTAACTGCTGTAATAAACTTAGTTCCAAAGCACTCAAACGACGTAGCAAAGGTGGTAATTCTTCTTCATGGACAATAGTTTCATATGGCTGGGAAGAAGATTTTTCGGTTAATTTTTCGGTTTGACTAACAGAATAAACTCCACCTGACTCCTTAGCAACAGAAGCAACTTCTAGCAAACTGTTTTCTTCAATTCTTTTTCTTTTTTCTGCTTTAGTTCGGAGGTTTTCCCAAGCGGATAACGAAACTACACCACCAGCATTAATACTAAAAGCTGTCAGAGCTTTAGGGTTATCAAAATCTGGTGTCACCCGATTCTCAGATAAACAGCAAGCTTCAACTTGAGGTCTTAAACCAGCCAAATCTAAAAACTGAAAAACACCATGTACCAGATAAGCCAAAACATTCAGATTTTTAGGTAACTTTTCTAAACGACCTAGATGTTCGTTAAAAAGTTCAAACAATTCATCTTGAGGATATTCGCTTAAAGCTTGAGCAAGAACTATTTCCGCTAAATACTGAGAAGCTGCCAATTTACCCAAATCTCCTCCCAAACCGGGATAAGTTTTGATAGTTTGTGCTTGGGTAATTTTATCGATACTTCGTCCTTTTGCAATCAGTAATTGATTCACCACAAACATCCCACTTCTACCTCCAAGACTGGAAAGATGCTTACGGGCTCCCGGAGCAGTGGCTCGAATCAACCCAAATTCCCGCGTTAAAATCGTCACAATCCTATCAGACTCGCCAAACGCTGTAGCTTTTAAATTAATTCCAATTGCTTTGTAGGTTCTACTCATTAATGGTTAGTTGATAGTTGTTAGTTGTTAGTGGTTAGTTGATAGTTGTTAGTGGTTAGTTGATAGTTGATAGTTGTTAGTGGTTAGTGGTTAGTTGATAGTTGTTTGACATTAAGAATAGTTGCGAATTATTTATCCTAACCTTTAGCCTTTGACCTCTTACCTCTTACCTCTTTTCCCCCTCTCCTCAATATTTATTCACGATTTAGAAAGCATGAAAATATTCCTCATAGCCTTTGGTTGGGCTGTTGC
>JBCBHT010000172.1:0-15496 GCA_038525335.1 Cyanobacteria bacterium J06621_15
CGGACACGCTTCGCTAACGCAATGACAACCAAAATCTTGATTGTGCAAAATTGGGATGCTCCCATCCACACTCTTGTGCTGAACAACTAATAACTAATAACTGATAACTGTATGTTCCTCCGGGACAAGCTACGCTAACACTGAAAATGCATATAATTTGGTTCCGTCGAGATTTACGTTTGAGCGATAATGAAAGCGTTATTAAAGCAACTGCTAATAGCGCTGAAGTTTTACCATGTTTTATTATTGACCCTTGGTTTTATAAGTGGAAAGATGTTGGTAAAGCGAGAGTGAGATTTTTGTTTGAATGTTTAGAAAACTTAGATAATAATCTGCAAAAATTAGGCAGTAAGCTATATCTATTTGAAGGAAATTCTGTAGATACTTTACAAAAAATTACTCGCGAATTAATTCATAAATCCTATCCACCAAAGCTCTATTTTAATCGCGATGTACAGGTAGAATATGGAATTGAAAGAGATAAATCAATTATCGATTACTACCAAAAACAAAATCTAGAATACCATATCGGATTAAGTAATTTTATTCAACCAAGTGAACGCCGTGAAGAATGGTTTAATGAATACTATGCTTATCAAAGAAATACATTACACCCAACTCCAACTCAAGTTAATACACCACAACTGTTTTTGAATTTACCTCAACTGACAGTTGAAGAATTAAAGCAGAAATATAGCGCTTTTTGGAAAATAGAAAAAGTTTATTTCCCTGGTGGGGAAACAGAAGGAGTCAAAGTATTAGATTCATTTCTTTCTACCCGATTTAAGGGATATCACTGGAAATTGTCGCGTCCTTGGATGGCACAAAGAAGAGCTACATCACACCTTTCACCGCATCTGACCTTTGGTACTGTTTCTACCCGCACGGTGTACCAAAGAACAAAAAAACGTGCTGAGGAACTAGAAAAACAACCCAAAGCGGGATTTTCTTTAAAAGCATTTAGAGACCGTTTACGATGGCATGATAGTTTTACACAACGCTTATATTCCCATCCAGAAATCGCTTACACTAATCGTTTTCCAGAATTTGACGAATACTATAAACCAGATAGATTAACACCTCAACAGCAGGAATTGTTTGAAGCTTGGTGTGAGGGGATGACGGGTTTTCCGATGGTAGATGCAAGCATGCGTCAATTAGAAAGAATGGGTTGGATGAACTTCCGAATGCGAGCAATGTGTGCTACTTTCTTAACCATAAACTGCGGTATTTCTTGGCATCATGGTGCCGAACATTTTATGAATTGCTTGGTAGATGGTGATTTAGCAATTAATAATTGGCAATGGCAAATGCAGTCAGGAATTACTAATCCTCTTAGCGACACTTTCCGGATTTATAATCCTACTAAAAATATTGAAGATAGAGACCCAGAATTAAATTTTATTTACCATTGGATTGAAGAATTAAGAGGTTACAGTTTACCGGAAATTCTCGCTGGAGATTACATTAATAACAGTTATTATCCCGAGCCGATAGTTGATTGGTCGCAAACACGTAAAGTAAATGGTAAAATCGTTTCCAATCTACGGAAAAAGGTCAAAGAAAGATTGATATCTGAGCAAGGGGAAGAATATAATAACGCAACTGCTACTAAACGTACTGTAGAAAAATATCGCGAATCTAAAGAAAGACAGTATCGTGAAGCTAATGCTAAATAGGTAATTGGTAATAGATAATTAAAAACTTATGATGATAAAACTTGACCAATTTTTGAAATTTTTAGGTGTAGCGCAAACGGGAGGACAAGCTAAACACATGATTGTAGATGGTGCTGTTAAGGTGAATGGTGAATTGGAAACTCGTCGTGGTAGAAAATTATTTATTGGGGACAAGGTAACGGTAGGGAGTCAAACTTTTGAAGTAAGGGATTTAGATAAAGATGAATGATTCATAAATTTCTAATTCTGATTGATTTTAATTAGTTCGAGTAGTAAGTATTAAGTAGTAAGTATTAAGTAGTAAGTATTAAGTAGTAAGTATTAAGTAGTAAGTGAAGAGTGAAAATAAATCTATGAACAGTAATCACTGAGCAAATTCAATTACGTAGCTCGGTCTATTTGTGTGGAATTACTTTTCTGTTTTCCATTACCAATTACCAATTACCAATTACCTAATTTAGATATTTCATCAATATAGATTCTAATTTTACAATCCCGATTGGTTTACTCACAAAATCATTTGCTCCAGCTTGAATAAACCTATTATGGTCGCTATCACTATCTTTACTGGGTGTCATTAATACCACAACTTTGTTTTGTAAATCTGGCGCTTTTCGTAAGTAAGCAAGTAGGTCTAAACCGCTATAATCTCTTAGCTGAATGTCTAATAAAATTAGATTTGGTTGATAAATACGAACTTTTTCTAAAAATTCTTTCCCTTCGGAAATCCACTCTACCTGATATCCGATTGTTTGTAAATAATCTTGTAATAAAATACCAGTATGTTTGTCATCTTCTACAAGCAGAATACGTTTCGTTATAAAATTATTTTTAGAAATATTGTTGTTTAGATATCGATTTTGTGATTCCCATTTTTCGATAAAATCTTCTTCTTCAAATTCACTATCTGGAAGAAATAAAGTAAATCTACTACCTTTTCCAGAGGTTGATTCTACTGTGACATCTCCACCATGTAAACGGGCTAATTTGCGAGTTAAGGCTAAACCTAAACCCGTACCTTCATACTGACGATTTAACTGAGAATCAAGTTGTTTAAACGGTTCAAATAAGTATTGAAATTGATGGGGTTTGATACCGATACCAGTATCAGATACTCTAAATGCAACTCCTTGAGGTAATTTTTTCACTTGTAATGAGATTTTACCTTCAGACGTAAATTTAATTGCATTAGTAAGAAGATTTAGTAGCATCTGCTTGATTCTTCGTTCATCAGCAATACAAGTTTTTGCTTTTTTATCTATTGAATAAGCTAGCTCTAATCCTTTTTCTTCGGCAGTTTCTCGTATAGTTGATATAACATAATTACACAAATCTTCTATTTGCAAAGGAAATAATGATAATTCTTCTTTCCCTGCTTCTACCTTCGATAAATCTAAAATATCGTTGATTAATTCTAATAAATGTACGCCGCTACTATATATACAATCAATATATTCTTTTTGTTTATCATTGATAGAGCCAATTATTTCTTGTTGAAGTAACTGTGACAAACCCATAATTGCATTTAAAGGTGTTCGCAATTCATGGCTCATAGTTGCCAAAAATTCGCTTTTAGCTCTGCTTCCAACTTCTGCTGCTTCTTTACTTTCTCTTAGCTGTAATTCTGTTTTTTTACGCTCGCTAATGTCTTCAACAATTGCTAGAAAATATTTGGGTTTACCATTCGCATGTACAATTAAAGAAATACTCAAATGGCTCCAAATCTTGCCACCATCTTTATGTAAAAGTTGTCTTTCAATTTCCAAGCGCTCAACTTTACCTAACATCAGTTGCTTATAAAGCTCTACATCCCCATTTTGGAAACAAATATAGTTAGCAAAACTCTTATGTATTAACTGATGATAATCAAATTTGAGTATTTCACATAGCGCTGGATTTATATCAACAATTTTACCTTTGATATCTACTAGACAAATACCCATTGAAGAGCGTTCAAAAATTGCCTTAAATTGCGCTTCGCTCTGCTTTAAAGCATTTTGTGCGGCTTTCCTCTCGTTTGCTTCTATCGCTAATGTCACAAAATCTGCAATAGAGCTTGCAAAATTTTTTTCTTCTAAGCTCCACTGGCGACATGAAGAGATATCATCGATACTATATACATGGCATACTATACCTACTACTTTACCTCTAAGCCAAATAGGCACGTTTAACACAGATTTAATATCAAATTCTGAAAGATAAAATTGAGATAGTTCTTGACTTATACTGCTTTCTATAAAATTTTTTGTGAAACAAATACCTTCTTCTAAAGCTGTAAAATAGTTAGGATAATCATCTTTTATTAAAACAGAAGATTTTGAATGACTTTTTAATTTTGAATTATATAAATTTATGCTTTCTAATTGAGAATTATCTTTGTTATAGAGCCAAACACCAACTTTTTCGATATTTAAGGTAATTGCTGCTGCTCGTGTTATTTCCCGTACAGACTCAATTAGATTCCCTTCAATGAAAGCTGTACTACTGGCTAGTTCTACTAAAGTTTTGCTTTGCTTTCTTAACAAATTCTCTCTTTTTTGCAGTTTTGCTTCTACTTTATTGCGTTCGGTAATATCTCTGATTGCAGCTACCCGCATGTTTTGAGAAGCATTGGAAATGATTTTAGCTTGAATTTCTGCTGGAAATATAGAGCCATCTTTTCTGATTGCAGTAACCTTATAGGGTTTTTCTGAACCAGATAAAATCTTTTTTCTAATTAATTCTTGCGAATCTAATGTGACTAAATCAAACCCGTTTTTACCAATTAATTCCTCAACTTCATAACCCGTCATTTTTGCTAAAACATGATTTACATCTAGAATTAATCCTTTATCATGCAATAATATTCCCTCGAAAGTAGCTTCTGATAAAAAACACCATCTTGCTTTTTCATGCTCTCCTACACTGTGAGAAGATATTCTATCAATATGTTTAGTTTCAAAGTTGCAAGTACGTTTGTTTCTTTCAATAGCAGATATTAATATTCTTTGAAAATGACCACGATTAGTATTCTTTATATCTAAAATTTCGTCAGCCCCTGATTTAATAGCTTTATACAATATTGCTTCATCTTCATTTTTACTTATTACTATAATTACCGCATTGGTTAACAGTGAATATATTGAAGAAATAATTTCAAAATCTTGATTTTTCCTCAGCGATAACTCTAAGATTACTGCATTAATAGATTGTTTATGTAATGCTGACTCAGCTTGAGATATATTATCAACCACAGTAATCTCATGAGGGGAGAGTATTGGCTGCAACCACTCAATTAGACTTGGATTTGTTTGTAACAGTAAGATGCTATAACTATTTGATGTCATGCTCGTCACCGGTAGAGCAATTGTTTAATATCGCGACGCAATTAAAGCATTATTAGTGTCTCATAATACCTTATAAGTGTGAAAAAAACTTATAATCAGGTGTATTTGTGTAATTTTACTTAAAAAAGCAAGTAATCTCAAACTTATCAACGCCTTAACTTGTATAACATAAAGCAGAATTTTCATAATAGCATTAGGATTAACTTTGCCTGTCTCGATAATTATCTAATTTAATCGTCTAATTAATTGAATAAGCAAGAAAAATAATTTTATCAGTAATTTTATAGCAATCGAGTAGGTAGTTTGAATAACAAGTACGTTAACAATTATTCGACGATTGCTTGTTCTCCCCAAACTTTCCAAGACGGATTTTGAATTTTTAATTACCCATGAAAGATACCGAAAAATAATTCGATGAAATGATTTTAAATCTTTAAAACTCATCGAATGTTGGCTATGTTACTTATTTCTGTTTGTTAACGCTATAGGGATAATATTTTTTATGTCTATGCAATAATTGTTCACATTAGTTATTGAAAATTGAACACATTTTAATAAAAAAACGGACAAAATGTCCGTAAAGTCTTGTCTTTATAAACAATCTGAAATTTTAAATTATTTTAAATTCAACACAAAAGCATCCGTCGTTAAAATCCAAAATTTAAATGGCTCCTCCAAAGACTGCCGATTTATAATATTTCCAAGGTACTGCTACTGTACTAAATCCAGCTTTTTTTAACATTTGCAATTGTGCATCCAAGGTAGCTAATTGGTCTTGACTGGAATAACCGTAACTAGCAGCGTAATCTACAGAATCGCTATTGCTAGCTAAGCGAGAGCGGACTTTTTCTACAGTGGTTCCTTGTTTTTCTACCCAATCTTGTCCTGCAGCTTGATATATTTCTTCTAATATTGGTGATTCTGATAAAACTGGGTCTGCATTCCAAAAACAGCCACCGCTTTTAAGACTTTTAGCAATACGTTGATATAACTTTGCTTTCATCTCATCGCTGAGATGGTGAATTGCTAATGAGGAAACACAAGCATCAAATTCTGTACCAATATCAAACTGTTCGGGATTATTAGCCCATTCTCCAAAATCAGCTTCTGTAGCTTTCCATTGCTGATATCGGGCTTCAACTATTTTTTTTCTAGCAAATTCAATCATTCTCGGGGAATAATCGAGAGCGACAATTTGAGCGTCTGGACAACGATTGAGTATTTTCAAGCTGAGTTCACCTGTTCCCGAACCCAATTCCAGAATACGACGAGATGTTGAAGGAACGCAGCGAGCAACAGCTTCGAGCATTTCATCATAATATGGCATAAGTTGACGCATACCAGCATCAAAATCTTTAGTTTGAGCGAAAACTTCACCTGGAAATACTTGCATGATATTCTTCCCTAACTTTACGCTGAAAAAGCACAATCAATATAATCATGCATCAATTTTCGTTTTCGGTGTAATATTTTTTCTCAAAAAATAATTGACAATAAGTCTGTAATCAGTAGTTATAGCAAGGACTTTAGGAAATTGTTATTACTAAAATCAATTTTGCACAACCATAAAATTAAATAGAGGTTAACCGAATAAAAGCATTAACTCGTACACCAAAATTCCGGAATTTCTTTAACATGGATATAGACCTCACTAGTTTTGTGTGGTTGTGTGTTGTAAAACTTAGTTGTAATTTGTCGGGGGGTCAAACCCTTGGCATTTTTTTTGTATATAAGTGGTTGCTTCAGAATTTTATGAGAATTCAAAAAGTTGTATAAAAAGCACAAATCATCCTTTAGATGTGTTTATAGTTATTTCCTGAGATAGATACTATATTTTTCATTATTTATCAATTGATAGATTGCCAAACTATAAAAGCTTAAACTAAAATTCAAATTATAGTATTCATAATATTATTTATATAGTTGTTCATAAAATTCAAAGATGTAAAAAATAGAAATAGTTTAAATATATTTTCGTATTATCAATAACTTTTCAATTAATAAACGGGCTTTACCTAAACTTTGTGTAGATTTTTAATGGATTTTCTATGAATCTTATTAAGACAATTGAGAACGGTGTTAATCAATTAATTGAAAGTGCAGTCATTATTTTTCCTGCATTATTAACGGCAGTAATTATTATATTTTTAACTAGATTTGCCGCTCAATTTGCTCAGAAAATAACTGAAACAATAGCCCAAAAAACGGTTAGTAGTAAATCACTACAGTTTTTGATGGTGAAAGCCGCTTCTACTACAACCTGGATTTTAGGAATTCTCCTTGCTTGTGTAGTTGCCTTTCCCGGTTTAAGTTTAGGAGATATTATTGCTACTCTTGGACTAAGTTCTGTAGCAATTGGTTTTGCTTTTCAAGATATTTTCAAAAACTTTTTTGCTGGTATTTTAATACTTTTACAGCAGCCTTTTCGGATTGGTGACCAAATAATTGTTAACGATTATGAAGGTACCGTTGACCAAATTGATATTCGGACTACGGAAATTATTACTTATACTGGAGAACGAGTTGTAATTCCTAATTCAACAGTATTTACAAGCGTAGTTCAAGTAAGGACAGCATTTGACCACAGACGTACTGACTTAGCTGTAGGTGTAGATTACAATACTTCTTTATCACAAGCTTCGGATATTTTAGAACAAACAATTTCTCAAGTAGAAGGTGTTTTAAATAAACCAGCACCAGAAATTGATTTAGTTGCTTTCGGTGATAGTTCTATTGATTTCATCGTTCGCTATTGGACTCTACCTCAGCAGAAAAAAGTCCGTCACGTCAAAACTAGAGCAATTTTAAGTATAAAACAAGCTTTTGATAAAGCTGATATCAATATTCCTTACCCAATCCGTACCCTATACTATTACAACCAGGACAAATACAACGACTATATGCCAGCTTCAAAGGATGGAAACACTTCTTCTCAAGCTGAGTTTGGTGATAATTATACACGTTGATATACAGCATATTTCATCACCCGCGTTTTATGCGGTCAGGATACGTTTTCCGACCTGGAGATTAACAGGATAAACACTCTCGGATGGCAGTAAACGTTTTGCATTCTTCCCCTTACCAGATTTTATTAATTCGCGCATCTTGCTGACGGTCAGAGTAAGGTCTTCTATTTTGACAATCCATTCATCAACGTATTCATGGATTAAGTGGCGACTAATGCCCACCTGGATGCTGTAGTGATTTAGACCCGCGCCACGCAATGAGCGTTCGGTGTCCCATTGAACATGAACGTGGGCATTTTTGAATTGAGTTTCCCATTCGATGGGATTCGGAAAGACCAATGGTTCTGGGTGAGTGAGAATACCCAACGATAATGCTTTGTCCCACCCCGTTCGAGTGATGTGAACCGCTAAAGTTTTTTGCTGACCGTTCTTTTGACCCCAATTACTACGGTGCATGAGCCAAAGGAACGATGGTTTAATCCACGTCATGCGGTGGAACGAAAACGGCGACACAAAACGCTGTTCTTCCAATGCAGGTTCAGCTATATTAGGCGCGTATGCTTGATAGATGACAATATTGTCTTTATCGTAGTTGGCGCGGATTTCGTATTTTGCGGTCATGGAATCGTAGTATGTTGAGCAGATATTTCGGCAACCAATGTCAGAGAATACGGCTTAGCAGCATAAATGTTTAAATCGATTCAATTCGCATTCCCGTATGAATTCCAATTAACTTTGTAAGCCTTAGTTAATATATTACAATATACTACAAATATAGTATTGCATATCCCGTACCACAACTATTACATAAGTCTTTACACTGATTTTTTAAGAAATGGTGTATTTAAAATAAGCTTGCAATACGTAGATAATTATCTTATTAACTTACCTTGCATGAGATTCACGTTTTCAATAAGTAGAAATAATTTTTAAGCTCAGTTGATATAGCATTCTTAAAGCATTTGTGAGATTTTAGAAACCCAGTTTTTTGGAAAAATCGGGTTTCTGACACCTACCTTTCTCACAACTCATCTGGGATGGCTATAGATAATATTTAATATGAGCTACAGATAATTTTATTGTGAAATTTACAAATAAACACGCTAATTTATTACTTATATTGATAAACTTCTATTTAAATTAGATTTCATTAATAAACAAAGTAATAATTGATGTATACGGAATTCCTTTTAATATCTCAGATAATATCTAACGATAGCTTGTTAATCAATCAATCTAAATATACCCAGTCAGAAACATTAGTTAAGCTCTATTCTCAACAGAAATATCAAAAAAGCCAGGGAAGTTTTCATGACATGCTTGAAGCATTGGGAGAACGTGAAACTGGTTTAGCTTCTGGAGATGCGAAACAATATAAGTTTATCAATCCACAATTATATTTTCTTGGTAAATATCAGTTTGCAGAAGTTTTATTAATTCGACTTGGTTATTACAAAGCTACATCTTACTTTGGAAATGGTGCTAATAAAAATTATTGGCGAGGTAGTTGGACGGGTAAAGACGGTATTAGCAGTAAAGCCGATTTGCTGAATTCTCCTGAAGTTCAAGAAAAAGCAATCCGTGAAGCTTTTGGTGTTTATTGGCAAGATATTAATCATCTAATGAACAAAAGAGGTAAATCAATTGAATCTTATTTATCTCAAGTAAAGACCTTCAAAGAAAACGGAAAGCCTAGAAGAATAAAAATTACTCTTTCAGGAATAATTACAGCCGCTCACCTCAAAGGTCCCGATAAAGTTGTTGATTTATTAGTTAGTGGTAAAGTTTCTCAGGATTCTTTTGGTACTTCAATTCTTTCATATTTAGAAGAATTTGGCGGATATAAAACAACATCACAGGATTTTCTATAGCTATATTTTTATTGTACATAAGTGATTATTTTTGGTGCTAAAACGCAACTACAAATATATTGTTATCCACAATTTTAATGTTGGGCTACGATGCAATTTATCATTTATATTTTGAAAATCATCATTTGAAATGCACCGGGAGCGTAACCTACAGCAATTATCTATCTTTACCTCTTCCTCTGAGGCTTTTATCCCCACACAATTGATAAATCTAAAACAAACCCTGGTAATACATCTTCTCCGGACAAACTTTTAGGAGAATCAATAACTTCAACAACTTGTCCTTGACGATAAATTTCTACCCAACGAGATTTTCTATTAAACAGCCAGCCTAATTTTACCCCCGCAGCCATATACTCCTGCATCTTTTCTTGAGTATCTTTTAAACGCTCGGATGGGGACATCAATTCTAATACGAAATCTGGAGCGATAGGAGGAAACTTTTCTCGCTGTTCCTCGCTAAGTGAATTCCATCTATCTAACTTTGCCCAAGATATATCTGGAGAACGTTCAGCATTATTAGGGAGTTTAAAATAGGTTGAAGAATCAAATACTTTACCAAGTTTAGTTTGTCGATTCCAAATAACAAATTCCGCATTCATTTCTGAATTACGGTTTCTTGTTTCTCCTCCTGTTGGTGAGATTATAATTAATTTTCCCCATTGATTGCGTTCAAATTTAATATCGGGATTATCCTGACAAAGTTGATAGAATTGCTCGTCAGTTAGTTTAAGAATGTTATTAAAGTTGATAGTAATAGCAGTCATGGGATTTTAGATTTTAAATTTTGGATTTAAGCTTTTTAATCAATTGTAGGTTGGGTTAGACACGACAATTAATTTAATGCGTAGCGATAATTATCAATTCGTGTCGTAACCCAACATCTTCTATTTATCCGCAATCAAAATGTTGGGTTACGGTGCAATTTATAATTTATCTGTTGAAAATCACCACCCTAAAAGCACCTAACCCAACCTACAAAATTATCTCTTATAACCTCTTCCTCTGTGTCCTCTGCGGTTTTATACTCCAAAAATGGTGCGTTACGGAATTTTATAATTAGTTATCAAAGTTCAACATATTCAAGCCGTAACACACCCTACAAATTCTTAATTCCTTATTGATGTTAAAACTTGATTTTTCTCTTCTACAATACATTCGGTAAATTCTCGTTTCAATGCATTAAATAACGGACAAGCTGGTTGGTCTTGTAAGTTATCTGGTTTGCTCCAGGTAAATGGTGCTTTTTTGGCTGCTGATATCCACAACAATCTTTTTGCTCTGGTCATCGCTACGTAAAGCAAACGGTATTCTTCTGCTATTTTCAAATGTTTTGCTTGTTCCCATGCTTGGGTTACGTCGGGTAATCTCGATTCACCGTGTAGTGAAGCACGGATTTGAGCGCGAGCTACTTCTGATAAGGTAAAGTCACCCAGGAATTTTCTTTGGGGTGGTACCCAAGTTTTACCGGGGATTAAGTTCTCGTGCAAAAATGGTAAAAATACGTAATCCCAGTCTAATCCTTTGGCTTTATGCATGGTGATGATTGTCAGTTGATTGCGTCTTGTGTAACGTGCTTCTGAGTCTTCTGTATCTACTGGTTCAAAGCGTTCGGAACTGACGATTTCACTGAGGGTTGACAGCATTGTCCCCATTGATATCTCACCTGCTATTTGCTTGTTGATTCTTTCTGAAAGTTTATCTGCTGTTGCTAGTTCGGCTTGTTGATAATCTAGTTTTAAAGCGATGAAAGAGATTAAATGGTAAATAGGTAGTTCTAAACGAGCTTTGAGCAATTCACGACAAAAATCAGCAGTTTTTTTGACTGCTTCGGTTTGTGCTGGTGCTAAAGGAGAAGGATATAAGAATTCTTCGGGTAAGGAAGCTAAAGCATTTAAGTCTTGGGGTTCGATTAATCTTCGTTTTACTAATACTCCTAAAGCAGCTTTAAGAAAATCGGGGGAATGAGGTCTATCGCAAAATTGCAAAACTGCCAATATCTCTTCTGGTACGTGGGAATGTCGGTCTTGTTCGCTTACGTCATAAAGTAAAATATTACGCTGTTTACAAATTGGTCTGAGTGCTTCGCTCAACCATGTACCCTGACGATTTTCTCTAACTAATATCGCTGCACTACCGTTGTTTTCGTTACCTTCGGGAAATAATTCAACGATTCTTTTCGTCAGTAATTCAACGGTGTTATGAATATCTGTAGGAGTGCAAATTTCTACTCTTTTCCTACTGATGCTGGGTTTGCGTTTGGTTGTGGGTCGTTTGGGTCAACGGTCAGGATTCTTTGATAGCGGAAGGGGAGAGAGGGGGGAGAGGGGGTAGAGGGGGAAGAAGAATTAAGTTTGCTTTGATAAAGACTATTTACCCATTCGAGAGCAAAGTTTGCAGTTTCGATAATAATTCTACTGCTTCTTCCCGCTTGGTCCATAGTTGCCAAACGTGATTGTGAATCGCATTCCTGACAAAATTGACGAAAATAAATCGGGTCAGCAGGTGTAAAAGTTGAATTAATCGCTTGGTTGGGGTCACCAACACGAATTAAATTTATTTGGGAATTGGTAATTGGATTTTGAATTCTCTCCCTCTCTCCCTCTCTCCCTCCCTCACTCTCTCCCACCTCTCCACTAGCCAATATCTCCAACAACTTGGTCTGCAACGGACTAGAATCCTGTGCTTCGTCTTCAAATACCGCAAACACTTGTTTTTGTTCAATTTTTCTTGCGCTTTCGTTTTCTAATACTCGCAATGCAGCTAATATCATGTCGTCGTAGTCAATAAAATCTCTATCGCGCATCAAGGTTTGATATTGTTCGTATAGTCCAGAACCGATTTTCAGGATTTCATATGTATCGGTGCTTTGATGACTCAATTGCTGTAAATCTTCAGGTGTGATTCCCGAACTTTTGGCTTCATGAATTACTGCTGTTGCGAGTTCTGGTAATACTTCTGTACGTAAAACTGATTGACGACGCAATCTTTCGGTTTCTTCTCCGTCAAACTGCATTCCTTCCATTAATTTAGCGTACAGTCTGGGATTATTTGCAATCCATTTTTCAACTGCTGTTCTAACAAAACGATGGCTTTGATTTGGGGTAATTAAAGTCGCAAAATCTAATTCTAAACCCGATAATTCCGGATGACGACTGGCAATATTTAAGGCTAAACCATGTAGCGTGAATACCATGAAACCCGTTTGGGGTAAAGATAAATCTTCCCTTAAATATCTACGGATTTTGGCTTTAATATTAGCAGCAGCAGAACGAGTAAAGGTGACAACTACTAATTGACGACGGATTCTGGGACGTAAAGAATCGGTGTTTTCGTATTGACGAGCAATTGCAATTGCAGCAGCAGCAGCCATTCCCGTTGATTTTCCCGCACCAGGTACCGCAGATACTGCTAAAGGACCACCAGTCCAGTCAGCCATTGGCTGTTGTCCGATACGTAAAGAATTACGAATATTTGCAATCTCTGTATGACGCGAAGATGTATGCAAAGTCGGTAATCGCGAGACTGACAAAGGATTTTCTGGCACTGAACTTGTTACATTAGCGTCTGACATATGGGAAGTTAAACTGTAGATTTTCTATATTAAAAATAAATATTGAGGTCAAGAATAAGTTTACCTAGGGTAATTCCTCAGTTAGTTAATAATTCAATGATGACAAATAGAAAGCTGAATTTACATTATTTGGGTTTAACTTTTTTTATTTCACTGGCAATTTTTTTACGCTTTTGGAATTTAGAACTTAAACCTTTGTGGATGGATGAAGTTATCACCGCTATCTTTAGTTTAGGTAAAAATTATAGTTCGATTCCTTTGGATATAGTATTCCCTTTAGAAAAATTAAGGGATATTTTTAGTTATCAACCAGGGGTAAGTTGTCCTCAAATTGCTCAAAATATTGCTACAGAATCTACCCACCCACCGCTGTTTTTTTGTGGAATGTATTCTTGGTTGGGGTTGGTAACTCAAGCAGGAAATGACTGGGTAATTAAATTGCGATCGCCATCTGTATGGTTTGGTGTAGCGTTGGTTGCAGCGATATATTTTCTTAATAGATTCGCGTTTTGTCGTCAAGCTGGATTAATGGGTGCTGCTTTTATTGCTGTTTCCCCTTTTGCGGTTTATCTATCCCAAGAAGCGCGACACTATACTTTACCAATGTTGATGATAAGTTTATCTTTGCTGGCAATGATGCAAATTCAGCGAGATATTTTTCAAACTCAGCAGGTGAAGGTCAGAGTTTGGGTTTGGTTGTCATGGACGATTATCAACATTATTTCGATTTACATCCACTATTTCTGCATTTTTGTATTTATTGCTCAAGCTGCAACTTTAGTCCTGCTAATTTGTCAAAAACTAAAAAGTTTTAATTCTCAAAAAGTTTGGTTAACGCTAATTTTCTTAAATACCAGTGCAGTTGTAATTGGTATTATTCCTTGGTTTGGAGTAATACAAAATCATTTAAATCGTTCGGAAACCAGTTGGTTACCCACTCCTCAACATATCGAACCGCTGTATCAAACTTTGATTAGTTGGGTTGTTATGGTGATAATGCTACCTGTAGAAGGACAACATATAGCAATCACAATTATTTCCGGTTTGCTAATGTTACTATTTGCGGGTTGGCTGGGTTATATTGTATTCAAAGGAATTAAGTTGTTATTAAAAGAACCTAAAACTAGTTTGTCAACCCAAACTTTATTAATTTTCACAGCTTTGGTTTTATTAGAAATATTTGCGATTTCCTACATACTTGGTAAAGATATCACAGTCGCACCACGCTACAATTTTATTTACTATCCCAGTTTCAGCGCTTTAATTGCAGCCAGTTTGATTCGCGAAAATAGCTTGATTACTAAAGATTTCTCAAGCGAGCAAGATGCTTGCACTACAAAATTAAAAATAAAAAAATATCAAATCCCAATTATTTTAATCATTGGCTTTATTAGCTGTATTTGTGTTGTAAATAACCTGGGTTTCCAAAAAGCATTTCTACCCCAAAAAGTAGCGCAAAATATTTATCAAGAACCCAATCTACCTGTAATGGCTGTCATGGCTTATAGGAATTCTCAGGATGTAGCTTTGGGATTGAGTTATGCTTTAGCTTTGGAAAGAGAAACTGTTTATTTTAAAAATAGAAGTCAAAATATAGCTGCTTCAGAATATTCTAAATTTGCCTTATTAAACCAAGCTACTAAATGGGAAGACATTTTCGATAAGCTTGCGGAATTACCCAATCAAAATATTTCTCAACTGAATTTATGGATATTTGCACCGGGAAGAATACGACGTAATTATCCCGATAACCTAAAAGTTTCTCAATCATTATCTTGCAATATTGATAAAAATCAGCATTATCGAATCGGTATTCCCTATCAACTTTATCGCTGTAAAAAATGAGTTGAAGTCAAAGGTTAAAGATTTGTGATTATGATTATAACCATTTAACCTGAGTTCGGAATATTTCTTAGTTCGCTCCCATTGCATAAAATATTAAATTATTTACCAACCCCTTACTATCTACTATTTATGTTTGAGGTTTGTAGTAGCTACTCAAGATTTCTTACTTCTTACTTCTTACTTCTTACTTCTTACTTCTTACTTCTTACTTCTTACTTCTTACTTCTTACTTCTT
>JBCBHT010000173.1:0-15474 GCA_038525335.1 Cyanobacteria bacterium J06621_15
AAGGTTAAACGAGCATTAATTGAATTTAATCCTGATAATTTGAAAATTGAGGTAATTGAAGTAGTAACTGTAAACCGTTGTGGTGAGATAATTCAACGTCAGGAACGATTAGCAAAATATTTTGTGGAAAATTTAGTTAATGGTATTAACTTAGAGATGGCTTATATTCCTGGTGGTACTTTTATGATGGGTTTACCAGAAGATGAATACGAAAGACCGCAACATGAAGTCACGGTAAAACCGTTTTATATGGGGAAATTCACAGTTACTCAAGCACAATGGGAAGTCATAGCCGAATTACCTAAGATAGAACGAAAATTAAAACTAGACCCTTCTGACTTCAAAGGAGATAATTGGTGTCGTTCCACTCATCGCTTCAGCCATAATGACGAATTTGAGCTAATTCCCAGCTTGAGCAATGACCAATATCATATTAAAAGCAAGTTTGGTTTCCGAATCGCTTGCGATATCTTTTAATCTCAACTCTCCTCACCTCAATTATTCCCTCAGCACTCTTTAGCGTAAAAAAAAGAAATATTCCGACATCGGAACAGTAGATTTTTTTCAATTTCGCATATGTTGGGTTTCTCTCCGTTCAACCCAACCTACCAACTCTGTGTCCTCTGCGGTTTTTTTATCAATTAACTTTCTGCTCCGAGACAAGATTTATTCAAACCTTGATAATGTTGGGTTTCCCGACCCTCAACCGAAACTATAAACTTATTTAGCAAAATATTTTATTGAAAATTTAGTTAATGGTATTAACTTAAAGATGGCTTATGTTCCTGGTGGTTTTAATCCCGGATTGGTGCGTGACGGTAATAATAAACCTTTTAGGTATGCTTTCTAATTCTTGATGACCGTCAAACAATTTTGGATTTTAGATTTTAGATTTTAGATTTTGGTCGCACATCCGAAAAAATAATTACCCAATCCCCAATCCCCAATGAGAGGAACGGAAATAATAACTTACTACTTACTACTTGCTACTTACTACTCGCTACTTGCTACTTGCTACTTATATTGCATAAACATAATTCCCCACCCCTAGTTATTTAATGAAGTAGAAAACCGGGGGTAAATGTGAACACGACAATGCAAGCAGAACAGAAGAAGACACCAAATATTGCTCAAGATAAAAATCTGTACATCATTATTGGTGTTACTTTAATCTCGATTATGGGAGGACAAACGGTTGCTCCTATATTACCGAGTTTGACGGAAGTATTTAATGTCTCTACCAGGGAAATTGAACTGGTGATGACGCTTTTTGTATTACCTATCGGTTTAGCTACTCCTGTTCTTGGGGTTTTGGCTGACCGGATTGGATTAAAAAAGGTGTTGATTCCAGCTTTAATTTTATTTGCTGTTGCAGGAGCTTCGATTGCGTTTGCAAATACTTTCACTTCTGTTCTGGGATTGCGTTTTTTGCAGGGATTGGGTGCTGCTCCTCTGGATGCTTTATCTTTGACGATGATTGCTATGCTCTACCAAGGTAGGATGTTGGGAACGGCAATGTCTATAAATGCTGCTGTGATTGGAATATCTTCAGCAATTTACCCGTTGCTCGGTGGAGCTTTGGGAAGTTTTAATTGGTCGTACCCGTTTCTACTTTCGGTTTTGGCTTTTCCTTTGGTGATGTTGGTAATTATGGTTTTGAAATTACCTTCAAGACCTCCGAATGTAAAACAAGAAAGTTTAAAGGTTTATCTCAAAGGTACTTGGAAAAGCGTTAATAACCGTTCCGTTCTGGGATTATTATTCGCAGTCGGAACTATATTCATGATTCAATTCGGTGCGTTTATAACTTACGTACCAATTTTTGCAGGGGTTAATCTTGGTGCTTCTGGTTTTATGAATGGGATTATATTATGTGTAATGTCCTTAGCTGTTGCTATCAGTGCTGCTCAGTTGGGATGGTTAATTCAGAGGTTCTCGGAAATCGCGTTAATTAAAGCTGCTTTTATTCTGAGTGCTATCGCTTTAATTATGGTTCCGTTGATGACAAATCCTTGGCTGTTATTAATTCCTAATATTTTATTTGGGATATCTTTAGCCTTTGCTTTACCATCATCTCAAGCATTATTAGCAGGATTATCCGCTCAAGATTCTCGTGCTGGATTTATGGCTGTAAATGCTAGCGTTCAATCATTAGGACAAGCACTTGGACCAATACTCGGAGGTGTAGCGATTGCTTTCGGTGGAATCAAAGTTGTGTTTTTCAGCGCTGCTATTTATTCTGTAATTGCATTTTTCATCTTCAGTATTCTGATAACTCCCAAACAAACACAACCTGTACCATCCTTTAGTGAATTAAAGACACAAAGAACCTTTATTCCCCAAACTGATTCTCCGACAAATATACAAGCACCAGTTCCTCAATTAATTCATACTTTAACTAACCAAGTAGTTGATTTACCGGAAGTTCCTGCATTAATTAGTATTGGGAAAGGACATAGTAATGATACAGAGAATATAGACGTTTCCAACTTACCTCATTCGGAAGTAGTTTCTCGAAATCACGCTCAAATTAAGTTTGATGGAGAAGATTACTACATTCAAGATATGGGAAGTTCTAACGGTACATATATTAATAGATATCCACTTTTACCTGGTATTTGGTACAAGTTAGGACCCGGAGTCAAACTAGGTTTAGGTAAGCGTGACATTATAGCTTTTGTATTTCAATTAAATTAATTAAATTAAATTAAATTGCTTCCCTATTCCTACTCCCTACTCATTACTTTCTAATTAAATAAACGCACTGGTTTAGAGTCAATATTTTCAGTAATTTTATTCACTCTTTTAACCACACTAATCATATGTTTATAATCTGGGGGTGATGCATTTGGAATATATCTCGCTTGCTGAATCAAAGAATTTGGAGCTTGTTTCAAATGATTGCGAATTATATCTGCACGTTTTCTTTCTACATCTGGACTACATAAGAGGGAACCGGAAGGAACGATATGAGAATCGGTGAGTAAAATCCGAAATTGTGAAGAGTTGAATTCTGATTTATGTAAATTCAATTCTTGTGAAGAAAGAGCAGCAGCATCAACTTCACCGCTCGATAACCATTCTAAGGATGTTTTTGGTGTAGAAGCAAATCGAACTGATGCTAATGTCAAACCATAAAGATTAAAAAGTGGAAAATAATAACCGGTTGCAGAACCTTGTTGTCCCAAAGCAATTTTTCTATTGCGTAAATCTTGAATTGTCTGCAAAGGACTGTTTTGGTTAACAACAATTATAGAACGAGAACCGCCATCTAATTGTAAAGGAAACATACTCCAATATTGATAGCTTGCAATACTCATAGCAGCTAAACCAGGAGTTGAAAAAAAGAGATTCCAAGATTTACGTTTAATACGTTCGACTGCAATTCTTTCGTTAAAAGCAGGTTCTAATTCAACAATTGCTTTGAGTTTTTCGCTCAAATATTTACGAAAACCGCTCAATCTTTCTACGGTTTGTTTTCCTTTCCCATAACTGAGTACACCAATAACTAAACGTTGATTTGATATGGTTTCTTCTGCGGTACATGCTGAAGCGGCTAATAACATTTGGGTAAGAAATACGCGTCGAGATAATTTAGTTTTCATTTTCAATTTTAAGAATATATAAAAGTGTTTAGCTACAGATAAATTGCCGTATCAATGTATCAATAATTCAATTAGTTTTCATTCAAATAACTCTTACATTACAGCTAGGAATTAATTATGAAAATAGAAGCTAAAGTAAATTTAATTCTCATTTCCATATTTATTTCTGGCATCTTATTCAGTCGTATTTTACTGTCAAACCTCTTAGAACACAAAACACAAACAGAAATAAATAATAAAGTTATGACGTTAATGGAACTTAATAATTATGTTAGAGAATACACTAATCAAAGTAATGCCGATGATTTTGAAACCGAAATTGTTAACAGATTTCGTTTATCGGAGTCAAATACAAAACCTGTATCTGGCTATCGAACTTTGTTAGGAACCAAACTGTATTATACTGCTAAACCTTTTTCAATTAACGATAAAAGTTGTCTTGGTTGTCATAGCACTCCAGAAGAAGCCCCGAAAAGTCAATTAGCAACTTATGGAGCTAAAAACGGCTTTGGATGGAAATTGAATGAAATTCTCGGAATTCAAATTACTTATATTCCAGCAGAACAAGTTATCCAATATGCTTACCATCTATTTATAACCGTTACAGAAATTGTCACTATCATTTTTACGGTCGTGGTGATTATCATCAATTTATTTCTAAAAAGCACGATATTACAGCAGATATAAAGGATTGTAAAAGTAGTTCATCAAGCTAGTATTGGTAACCTTGATTTTAGTTTTGATAAACAAACAGAGAATACAATTGGAGATGTTTATGAGGCTTTTTATCGAATGAAATATATTTTATAAATTGCTGTACGAATGTTAAATCAGAAAAAGACCTGATGTTTAATTTTTCATTAAAAAATATCGCTTGACCGACTATATTTGATTAATTTATGCTTTATTAAAAATATCAAGTATAACAATTTAATTATAATCACTATTCTCGACTGAATAAACAAGCTAACAAAAGGAAGAAATCATAATGAAAATTGGAGCTAGAGTAACTCTAAATTTGATAATTGTATTTGCAGTTGGAATTTTAATTAGTGGAATTGCACTGTCAAATGTATTAGATAGAAAAGCCAAGGGTGAGGTTGATTCAAAAGCATTAGCTTTAATGGAAATGAATAATTCTATTAGAAATTATACTAACGAGCAGGTGCAGCCTTTATTATTGCCCAAAGTAGAGACAGAAGATGAATTTATTCCAGAATCAATTCCTGCTTTTTCGGTTAGAGAAGTTTTTGAAATTTTCCGTAATAACCCGGAATATGCCAGTTTTTTATATAAAGATGCAACTTTAGACCCAACCAATTTACGGGATAAAGCTGATAATTTTGAAACTAAAATTGTCAATAAATTTAAAAATAGCGATAAGAAAACTTTATCTGGTTATCGTACAATATCGGGAACAAAACTCTACTATACAGCTAGACCTTTCTCGATAACAAATGAAAGTTGTCTTGAGTGTCATAGTACTCCAGAAAGGGCACCTAAAAGTCAAATTGCAACCTATGGAGCAGAAAACGGTTTTGGATGGAAATTAAATGAAATCCTTGGATCTCAAATAGTTTATGTACCAGCCGAAAATATTCTAGCAAATGCTCGTAACTCATTTTTCTTAATTACGGGAGTTGTAACGATGATTTTTGCAGTCGTTATTATTCTCATAAATCTATTATTGAAATCAACCGTTTTACAGCGGATTAAAACAATTGCATCAGTTGCGGAACAAGTTAGTGTTGGTAATATGAATGCTAGTTTTGGTAAACAAAATCAAGACGAAATTGGAGATTTAGCCGAAGCTTTTAATCGCATGAAATACAGTTTAGAAATTGCGATGAACATGATTAATAAGAAAAGAAGTTAGTTGTTAGTTGTCCAGGAATCAGTGAAATCAGTGAAATCCATTTAATCTGTAATAAATCATGAAAATCGGAAAAAAAGTAACGTTAAGTCTAATAATTGTTTTCGTAATTGGTATATTATTCAGCGGAATTACATTAGCAAATGTATTGCAAAATAAAGCACAGAATGAAGTAGATGCTAAAGCAAGTGCTTTAATGGCAATGAATAATTCAATTAGAACTTATACAAACGATAATGTACAACCTTTGTTATTACCAAAGCTAGATACTCAAGAAGAATTTATTCCTGAAGCTATACCAACTTATTCCGTTAGAGAAACCTTTGAATATTTTCGTAAAAGTCCGGAATTTGCGAGCTATTTTTATAAGGATGCTGCATTAAATCCCACTAATTTGCGGGATAAAGCTGATAGTTTTGAAGAAAATATTGTTAACAGATTCCGTCGAGAACCAGATACAAAATCTATATCGGGTTTCCGTAATACGAATGGAACGCAATTATACTATACAGCTAAACCTTTTCAACTCAAAAATGAAAGCTGTCTTCGCTGTCATACTACTCTCGATAAAGCACCGAAAAGTCAGATTAACACCTATGGAACTGAGAATGGTTACGGATGGAAGTTAAATGAAATTGTAGCCGCTCAAATTGTTTATGTACCTGCTCAACAAATTTTTAATAATGCCTATCGTTCTTTTATAATTGTGATTGCTGTTGTTGCAATGATTTTTACAGCCGTTATTGTAATCATAAATTTGCTATTAAAAAGAACGGTATTACAGCGTATTCAACGAATTGCTAGAGTTTCGGAAGAAGTTAGCGTTGGAAATATGAATGCTAGCTTCGGTAAACAGAAGAAAGATGAAATTGGTGATTTAGCCGAAGCTTTTAATAGAATGAAGTATAGTCTAGAAATTGCGATGAATATGTTAAATAAGAAAGATGATGGGAAATAAAGTATAGGCTGATAAATTTTGTTGTGAAAAAAAGTAAGTTTCTTCTAATATAGATTAACAGTTTGTATTACGTAGGTTGGATTAGACACGAAAACTAGTTATTTGATGACGGGAAAATAAGTTAATCGTGTTGTAACCCAACATCAATATTCTCGTAATAATAAATATTTTACTGTTGAATATATAGCATTCCTAAATCATTTATGAGAATTTAGAAACCCGGTTTTTCCAAAAAAACCGGGTTTCTGGCACCTACCTTTCTCAAGACTCATCTAGGATTACTATACTAGGATATTGATTATTCACTAACCATAATGTTAGGTTATGACGGATTTTAATTAATTGCATTTACGCTTAAAATTATTAACCCGTCTAACCCAAACTACTCAAATCAACCCAAACTAGCTTTCAAATCCCCCTTAGCTTTCTCCAATGCTTCGGATAATTTACTAGCATCTCTTCCCCCAGCTTGAGCAAGATTCGGTCTTCCACCTCCTCCACCACCACACATTTTGGCTACAGCTCCGATAAATTTACCTGCTTGAACTCCTTTCTGATTAATTTCTTTACCAAATGCTGCTACTAAGCTGACTTTTCCAGCATCAAGGGGAGAACCTAACACAACTGCTGCATTGTTACCGATTTTCTGCTGCAATCTTTCAGCTGCTGTTTTTAAGGATTCTGCGTCTACTCCTTCCATTTTTGCAACCAAATATTTATATTCTCCAACCGATTCAACGGTTTCTAACAAACTGTCGGATTTTGCGATCGCCAATTTTCCGCTGAGTTTTTCAAGTTCTTTTTGAGCGTTTCTCAGTTCTGTTTGCAGTGTGGTAATTCTGTCGGGAATTTCTTCGGGTTTAACTTTGAACCTTTCACTTAAATCTTTGACTACATTATCCCGAACGTTGAGATAATCCAAGATTGCGGAACCAGAAACCGCTTCAATCCTTCTCACACCTGAAGATATACCAGCTTCAGAAATTATTTTGAAAACTCCAATTTCCGCAGTATTACTTACATGAGTTCCACCGCAAAGTTCCATTGATACGCCTTGAAAATCAATGACTCGAACTTCCTCACCGTATTTTTCACCGAACATTGCTACCGCTCCTCTAGCTTTTGCTTCTGCTAAAGGTAAAACTTCAATTTTCGCCGAATGTGCTTCAGCTATCCAATTATTAACCTGGTCTTCTACCTGCTGTACTTCTTCCGGTGTCATGTTCCGGGGACAGTTGAAATCGAAGCGCAATCTATCGAAATTAACTAAGGAACCTGCTTGAGAAATTCCTTCATCGACGATTTTTTTCAACGCTGCTTGTAATAAGTGTGTAGCGGTATGATTTGCTTGAGCGCGACGACGACAAGCACGGTCGATTTGAGCGGTCACAGAATCTCCTACTCGGATTGTACCGCGTTCGATGCGTCCGAAGTGAACAAAAAAGTCGGATTCTTTTTTTACGTCTTCAATTCTGACGAGGATTCCATCCCCACTGATATAACCTCTATCTCCAATTTGTCCCCCAGATTCTGCGTAAAATGGAGTTGTGTTGAGAACAATTTGTACCTCGTTTCCAGCTTCTGCTTCTTCTTGAGAAATTCCTTCTACTAATATTGCTTCGACTTTTGATGTTGCTGTCGGTTCGTTATATCCAACAAATTGAGTAACTTCGATTGATTCTGCTAATTTATCAAGTTCACCTTGGACGGTTAAATCAATGGTTTCATGTGCTGCTTTAGAACCTTTTATTTGTCCTTGCATTCTCTTATTGAAACCCTCAACATCTACCGTCAAAGCATGTTCGGCTGCGATTTCTTGAGTTAATTCTAAGGGGAAACCATGAGTATCGTATAAGGTAAAAGCATCATCACCACTAACAACGGTTTTTTTATCTTGTTTTAATTTAGCGATAACTTCATCAAGTAATTTCTCACCTTTTGATAAAGTTCTGAGAAATTGAGATTCTTCTCTTTGTAATTCAGCTTTGATTGCGGTTTCCCTTTCTCTAA
Organism: Cyanobacteria bacterium J06621_15; assembly: GCA_038525335.1. Lineage (GTDB taxonomy): Bacteria > Cyanobacteriota > Cyanobacteriia > Cyanobacteriales > Nostocaceae > Rivularia. Next base: position 8,447 of record JBCBHT010000173.1, read on the forward strand.
CTCTGGGATAAGCACCTTCAGAAAGAGAAATTGCTGTTTCAACAACTTTAGTGGTAAATTCCCCTTCAATCCCAATTAATCTACCGTGACGAACTACCCGACGAATCAACCGACGTAATACATAACCCCTGCCCACATTAGAAGCACGGATTTCATCGGTTATCATATGCATTACAGCACGGATGTGGTCGCCAATTACTTTTAAAGACGTTTTGGTTTTCTCATCACTTTTGCTGTAACTAATTCCTGCAATTTCACCAGCTTTTTCAATAATCGGAAAAATTAAATCAGTTTCATAATTGTTGGGAACCTGCTGGAGGATTTGAGCCATTCTTTCCAAACCCAACCCAGTATCAATATTTTTATTCGCTAACGGAGTTAAATTACCATCAGCATCGCGATTATATTGCATAAATACCAGGTTATAAAATTCGATAAACCTGCTATCATCATCTAAATCGATATTTTCATTACCGCGTTCTGGGTGAAAATCGTAGAAAATCTCCGAACATGGTCCGCAAGGTCCCGTAGCACCAGAAGCCCAAAAATTATCTTCATCCAGACGTAAAATTCTAGCTTCCGGTACGCCAATTTTATCTCTCCAGATAGCATACGCTTCATCATCTTCATGATATACACTCACAGCTAATCGTTCGGGAGGTAAATTAAATACTTTTGTAGAAAGTTCCCAACCCCAATTTATTGCTTGCTCCTTGAAATAATCCCCAAAGCTGAAATTTCCCAACATCTCAAAAAACGTGTGATGTCGTTTAGTAACCCCAACATTTTCAATATCGTTAGTCCGAACGCACTTTTGAGAAGTAGTAGCACGTTTAAATTCTGGAGTACGCTGTCCCAAGAATATTGGTTTAAACGGAAGCATCCCCGCAATCGTCAGCAATACCGTAGGGTCTTCCGGTACCAGAGAAGCACTAGGGAGTTTTTCGTGTTCCCGTTGAGCGTAAAATTCAATAAATTTCTGCCGGATTTCGTTACCGCTGAGATGTTGGGGTACAGACATGGGACTAAGCCTTGATAAAGGTTAACTGGAATTAAAACTATAAAATACCAAAAAATTCATCTACAAGGAGCAAGGATTGGGAATTGGTAATTGTTCACTGATAACTGTTCCTCTGGGTTATGCTCTTTTTCTTTAAGAATAGGTAAAATCCAAAGAGAACAATCATGTGATATCTAAAGAGTGAGGTAGTTAATGGCGCTCAAATTAAAAGTTTCCAACATGAAGTGTGACGATTGTGCTGGAAAGATTAGTGAAGCGATAAAGGTTATGGAGCCTAATGCAAAAGTTGAAGCAGATGTAGATTCCAAGACCGTTACCGTTGATTCTGGTGCTTCTCCCGAGTCTATAAAGCAAGCAATTGTTGCAGCTGGTTATCATGTTGAAGGTTATCAGTAAATGTGATTACGCTAGTCAGTTGATAACTGCACGATGCATAAAATAAGGCTTCTAAACTCCCCCTATGGATAGGGTCTTAGAGTCAATTTTTATTTACAGAAATTACGCAACAATACACCAAAAGCCCGGTTTCTTTACAGGTTACTCGCCATATGAAGGTGATTTAAGCAGGAACCGGGTTTTTGGTATAGCAATTGCTCATAAAGATTATAATCTATTTTCAACGTATATTTGCTTAAGTAAATACCGCATCTTCAAGATATTACTTAAGTAAATATACTATCAACAAATCTTTTTATTAAATCGATGTTGGAGATGTTCTCTACCTTAAAAAAAATACTAAAAAATAATTTTAAACAATTTCTTAATATTCGCAAAACTGAATTTTAAGAAAAATATTAAATTTTTCTGGGTAAGCTCGATGTATAGGTTAATTAGATAATGACAAAAACTCGTAGAGGCTTTTCAAATGATTAGTAAGCTATGTTTTAAATACCGAGAAAATACTGATTTCTGGAACTTTTATGATTACTATACTCTCTATATAATTTGATAAGTATTGAAAATGACTAACTTGGTGGAAATCACTGCTTAATTTGAGAACTTCTCTTAATGTTTCCGTAATTTTACTGTTTAAAATATATGCATTTAAGCAGAAATTAGGTATCAGGAATCTTAGTTTCAAAAATTGTAGTTAAGGTTGCAGATGCAGTAAGAAAAGGAGATTAATTTGAGTTTGTTTGTAAAAATTACAGGGTTCAAGTCAAATGCGGGGTCAGACCCCCTTGGCAAAAATGTATTTCTAACGAGTAAAAATTAAAAACTTAAACATACAAGTTCTATCCTTTTGTCATTACTTTGGAGAAATAGGTATCTATATGAATAGCAGTAAATTAGGTTTAATTGAGTAGACGGTTTTGTTGTCACATAGACATCATGATTTAATAATTTACTATAGCTAAACATTGATTCTCATAGTTCCTTCCCAGACTGATGAAAGAGGATTAGTAAATAAAAAACAATAGCCGAAGAAAATACTATGAACATTTCCATTCTGGTTTTTGGAAATGATGAATTCCTAGCCACACTACCAACTCAAATCATCGCTGCTGAAGCTAAGAGCATTGAATCGACAACTGTTTTGCAAATGGCAATGTCGCGTATTCAGCTTGACCCTCCAGATGTTATTCTTGTCCAGTCGAGTCAGAGTGACAGTATGCAGCTTTGCAGCTGGTTAAAAGAACAAACAAACCTTTCCTGGATTTATTGCATTCTTTTGGAAGATAGCCCACAACTAATTGCTGAGAAAAAGAATCAGAATTGGGAATGGGAGTTAGAAATGACTTCGAGAGCATTGGGACTTGGGGCTGATGCTTACATTTGGTATGGAGATACTCAAAATACTGAGTCTATAAGACAAAGAAAGACAGACTCTGTTTCAGCACAAATAAATGCTAGCCATCGCTTGCTGCTTTCACAATTAACTGTAGCGTTCCGTAAAGCACATAAATATCGCGATTTGATGCAAACCAACGATTTGTTATCAACTATTGCTTTGTCCGATTCACTAACAGAATTAAATAATCGTCGTGCCCTACAATGGGATTTACCCAGACAAATTCAGAAAGCTCGCGAAAATGACTATCCTCTAAGCTTGATTATTTTAGATGTAGACTATTTCAAGAAAGTTAACGATAATCACGGGCATTTAGTTGGAGATAGACTACTAAAGTTATTATCTAGTCGCATACGTACAAAATTGCGGCTTAAGGATACTGCTTTTCGCTACGGTGGGGAAGAATTTGTGATTATTTTGAGTGAGACAACTGCTGAAGAAGCTCATGTTGTAGCTCAACGTCTCAACAGTGTAGTAAAAGAGAGTCCTTTTCACATAGACAGCACATTGAGTATAGATGTCACCATAAGTTTAGGAAGCACTTGTTTGCTTGCAAATGATGATGATGAAGGTTTAAATTTACTGCATCGTGCTGATACTTTGTTATTACAAGCTAAATCCAGAGGAAGAAACTGCGTAATCAGTAGCGAAAATACAATTTCAAACAACAACTACCTTTCAACTAGAAAAAATCACGTTTTGATAAACGAAGTTAGTGGTAAAAGCAGAATCCAAAGTGCTAACTGTATTACCCAAAACCATACATCACAACCATCTCATTTAAAAGTTGCTGCTGGATAGATTAAGTAGTCGTGAGCAATGATTTAATTTACTTATAAGGAACATCTTTATAAATAAAATATCCTTGATTATTGTAGAAGTAACCCCAATGATTTAAACAGTAAAAATTAGTTAGTAAAAACTAATTAATAAAAGCTAAATAACCATCCCAACGGGATATTTTTTCGTTAGCAAAATCACAAAAAATATTAGATAATCCCCGTTGTTTAAAATTGAACTAACTATCTTTACTTCTTACTTCTTACTTCTTACTTCTTACTTCTTACTTCTTACTTCTTACTTACTACTAATTCCTCATTTCCCATTCCCTGCTTTATCAAAACATCTTGACATTCTTTTACCGTTGCACGTTCTCGCATCAAATCAACCAAAGATTCATATGCAGACCAATTATTTTCTATAAGTGTCTTTGCTTGAAGAACACTAAAACGTTGCTTTTGATTGCAAAGGGAATCGGAGCAACCTAAAGACTTTAAAACTTCCATCATTTTATTTTTATCATCTGCACCACCAGAAGCATTATTATAAACAATATTTTCTGCTGCAATACCAGCCATCCAAATTGTATAAAAACGCTCTAAAGTTCGAGTTGTAATCGCACCCTTTTCAAACTCAGAAAACAATTCAACATCATCAAAAGTAACACCAGCAAATCCCTTTTGTTTTTGCTTGAATGCTTCCCAAGCGGTTAAAGTATATCCCGTCACCGGAACATCTAAAGCATAAGCAACAAGGAAATGTCCCGCTTCATGATGAAGAATACGTTCCCTATATTCCTTAGAAAATCCACCAATCAAATCTAAAAATAAAGTTCCTCCTCTACCTTCCAAACTCCAAGAATCAAATGTTGCTATCCCTAGAATCACAAAAGTAGCTACAGCAGGAACCGCAGAGGATAAATTGATTAAAGGTCCAAGCAGCACTGTAACGGTAATCAAAAATATTGATATCGCAACCAAATTTAAAGTTGTTTTATTCATTTTATTTTTTTTACAAAATGCTTAACCTATCTTAACGTAACAGGGAATGGGTAATGAGTAACAGGTTTATGTAGACATCAGTTTTCAGCCCTGAATAATTTTTCTCCCCCCTCTACCCCCTCTCCCCGTAACCTTGTATCAAAAAAACGGGCGATATTGTGATTTAGCATACATAATGGATATTTGTAACAGTATACTTACTCAATATGGTTCATATTCCCCATTCCCCATTCCCCATTCCCGACTCCCTTCATTCACAAATAATTAATTTTTGAGGAGAATGATAAATGAAAACTGATGTACCATTTCATATTCTTGCTCTTGATGGTGGTGGGGTTCGTGGATTAGTTACAGCCATAATCTTAGAAAGATTGGAACAGAAACTGCAAGAACAAAATCCAAATAAACCGATGCAGGATTATTTTGATGTTATTGCTGGGACTTCTACGGGTAGTCTTATCGCTTGTGCTGTATCTTTGGGTTTAAGTGCTAGCGAAATCAAAGATTTTTACCTGCACAATTCTCAGATAATCTTTCCCCCGATTAGAATAATCGTTCACACCCTTTTAAATTGGATTCGTTTGGGTTCATCTCACCCGATTTATAGCGATGAAGGCTTAAAAATGGTGCTTAAATATATTTTTGGAAACTGTAAGTTTGGGGAATTAACCAAGCCCACAATAGTGACTAGCTACGATACCTACAATCGACAGGCTATTGTATTTAAAAACACTAAAATAGCTCATCAAGATATTCCTGTATGGGAAATTTGCCGCGCTTCCTCAGCCGCTCCTGTAGGCTTTCCTGGCTATGAAATGACTCACAAGCCTTTTTTGGAAGATTTGCGTTCAAAGGGTTATGCAATACCTAATAAAAGAGGTATACCTTTGATAGATGGTGGAGTCTTTGCCAATAATCCTGCTTTATGTGCCATAGCAGAACGTTTGCGATGGAATCATGACTTACCAGATAATCATAAATGGAATGCTTTGATACCAGACAATATTTACCAAAAGGATATGATAGTGGCTTCTTTTGGAACCGGACAACATGTAAAAAAAATTGGACCAAGGCAAGTAAAACGATGGGGAGCATTAGAATGGCTGAGTCCTCATCATGACTTACCTCTTTTAGATGTGCTGTTTGACGGTGCTGGTGATGCAGTATGTTACATAGCAGAACAAATTATTGGTAAAAGTTATTTTCGATTTCAACCGCATTTTGCCGAAAATATACCCACATTCAGTGCAAAAAAAGAAAATATTGATGCAATCATCAAGTGTACAGAACAATATTTAACTCACACAGAAGTAGATATTAAGTTGGATAAATTAGTAAGAATCCTTAGTTCTTCAGAACACCAGAAGACAGTCAACAGTCAACAGTTATCAGTGAACAGTTATTAATTACCAATCCCCAATCCCCTACTCCCTTTTTATTACGACAGAAATGTTCGTCTAGGTCTGAATAAAACTTTTTTTTCCTGTAACGTCGTAGGCAAAACCAAATATCATAAATAGATAGCAATATGAAAATTTGGGCTACTACGCTTTTTTTCACTTTCTTGGGAATAATGTTTCCACTTACGACTACTAATGTAGCAATTGCTCACGAACGTTCGGATAAGTTTACAGAATTAGAACGCTTATTATCAAGCAAAAAACTTGTTGTAAAAAAAGCCGAGTTTGGTATATTAAAAAGTGGTAAAAACGGTAAAAAAAGATTTATTCCTACTACGAAAATACCATTACGGGCAGGACAAGTATACGGATGGCGTATCCAACTCCAAGGTTATGAAGATAAATTAACATGGCAGGAAGTATTAACTTTACCGAAACCTCCTTTAAGTTGGGGTACAGATAATGGGGAACACTTTTTTCTATCACCTGATGGTACTAAGTCGGTTATCAAACGTACTGATTTGGTAAAAAAAGGTATGATTGACAATTTTTGGACTATTTCTTCTGGTGACCCAGTTGGTAAGCATGTTATTGAAGTCTATGCAGGTAAACATCGAATTGCAACTTTTAATTTTGAGCTTATTCGACCTTCTATATAGAGAAGTCGGGAGTTAAAAGCGATATTTGATATATACTTTTTATTCACATAAATCTCACCCCTTCATTCTTACTGTTAAGAAGAGATATCTAAAGAGAACGGGTGAGGTTCTTCTCGTATCAGCTGATTCGTAGTCGCGGTGAACGCATATTTTCTGTACTAATGCTAATACTAGCCATAATATATTTCATGTAATATTTTAGTATAAGCTTTTATCTCCGACTTATTAAAGCAGTTACAGGAACCCGGTTTCTAGTTGTTAAATGACCAATAAGCCAGTTTATTTGGGCTTCTATAAAAGGGAGCATCCCAATTTTGCACAATTAATATTGTGATTGTCATTGCGTTAGCGAAGCGTGTCCGTTAGCGAAGCGTG
>JBCBHT010000174.1:0-15360 GCA_038525335.1 Cyanobacteria bacterium J06621_15
TCTAAACGATAAAACCTAGATTCTAAATTATTAATTCGCGATTCGGTTAGCCCAGAAAAAGCCATATCGGAAAGTAGGCTGACCCAGAGAAGAATAGCTAAAAATGTTATGGATAATAACTTTTTAAACATAAAGTTCGGAGATAAGTAAGTTGGCACAAATAAACCGAACCATGTAAAGGAATGTAAACAAACCTCAATCCCTTGCGATTGCTTCGTTTCACTTCGTTCCACTCGCAATGACATACCTTGATTTTTTAACGCCGACTTACTTAGGGAGATGGATAAAGAGGTGTAATCAAAATTCATAACTTAACAGATACATTTTAACTACTAACTCCTAACTCACGTCTTGGAAAGTTTTGGGGACGGAAACCGACACCCCAAACTTTCCGCTAACTCCTAACTCCTGACTCCTAATTTCTAACTCTTCATTTTTCACTGCTAATTGATTTAAAAAGTTTTTCCCAATCTATATAGTTAGCCCTATTTTCTCCTTCTTTTACTTCAAAGGTAACATTGCGGGCTGATGTTTCTTCTAAGGATTGCACGCAAAGTTTTGCAATATCTTCGCGGCTAATTTTGCCCCTAATATTATCACCTTGTTCAAAAATTAATTCTTTTCCACCTGGTTCTTCAGTTAAAGCACACGGTCGGATTATTGTATAGGGAATTCCACTTTCTCTTAGGCTATCTTCTCCTTTTAATTTCCAGGTGAGAATTCCTCCAAGTTGGTCATTTAATTTAACTGCTGGGGGTTCTTCTTCTAGGTTTATACCAGGTCTTCCGGGACGAGTTACCCCTGCGGAACTTACTAAAACAAATTGCGGTAGTTTTTCTCCTCCGTAAGCTTTTATAGTTTCTACTTCTAAACTAAAAGCACCTGCTGAAAAATTAGGATTTAATTCTCCATCATATTCAAATTTACTCAACATTAATTGAACGGAACAAATTTTGCTCGCATCAATTTTTGGAGCATCTTTCACAGTTTTAGCACGGAAAACGGGTGTCAATTCTGCGAAGGGAATCTTAACATTTATCCAAGTATCGGCTTCAGTATCGAAAGAATAACAGTAGCCAACACCATCCCAATTTGTTTCTGTACGTAAGATGAATTTGTAGCGTTTTCCATCTCCTTTTACGCGAATTTTAACACCTTCATAGCCAGATAAGTTAAATGCAGGGTCGAAGTTTTTAGTTCTGACTGAAGCAAATCCACCATTATTTTCAGTAGAAACATTGCCGAAAAATAAAGCTTTTTCTGAAGATAATTGAATGTTACTTTGGCTAACTCCACCCATTACCACATCATCAACTGCACCCCAAAGGTCTTTTACTTCTGCTGATGAATTGCTAAAGTCAAATATTATTTTTTCGCCCGACTGGGGTAAACTTTTCTTAGCTGCTTCGACCAAATTCTTTACACCTTTATACTCCACATTCTCTGGAGTATCCCCCACCACTTCGGGCATATAAAACTTAACACCTTGATTGTATTTTGCTCTATCAGGTGTATCTCCTTCAACTGGCTGCACCCTTACCGCAGTACAGCAAATAACAGCTTGAATATTCGCTATTAATAAGGGGTTTAAAGTTTCTGGTTTGGTAATATCCGCAACTACTAAATCTACGTTATCGTCAAGAATTGACCTCGCTTTTTCGATATCGCGCACCAAACATCTAACTTTATAACCTTTATCAACCAGTCTTTTCACGACTCGTTTACCAACACCACCTGTTGCACCTGCGACTAATACTACACCCACTGCTTTCGCTCCAATAAATTTGTTTGGATTATCCTTTAAATCACCTTTGAATAAATCCTGTACCCAATTGAGTAAGGGGATTACTTCAAAGAAGGTAAGAGTTTTAACTAATCTGTTTAAATCCCACATTTTCAGTTATCAGTTATCAGTTATCAGTTATTCACCAGTCGGGTGTGGTTCATCAGTAATAAGTAGTAAGTATCAAGAATATCAGCATTTTATTCTTATTATCGCTTTTTCTTTATTCGTTATTTATTATTAATCTATGACTTATTGATTATTTTTATAATTTCCTCTTCTCTCCTACTAACTACTTACGATTTCTATAGCCTACTCTCTAATTTTAATTCTCAAACGGACGCTTTCTACTGTATAAGCTAAAGCGGGAATTGTAAGTAAAATTAGATTTATCCGAGTCAATTCCTGCCTGAACCACTTTTGGTTAAAAAGTATAATTCCGCTAATTAAATATGCAACTATTAACAATATATCTTGACGCTTAAAAGATTTAGAAGTGATAAAAGATAACGCTCCTAATGCTAATGCCACTATTATCAAAATGAAACCAAGTAAATTTAGTGGATTTTTAAACATTGCTTTATTTGTTTAAATATAATGGTATTTTGATTTATCCTAATTTATCTCTATTTATTTTTATTTATTACTATATTTTTTGATTTTGTTTATAATCATTACTATTTCATTTTAATTTATTTTTAGCTCGTAAACGAATGGATTCAGCAATTGAATAAAAACTGGCTCCAGTTAACAGAAATTGAGCAATCGGCAGTTCTTGAGAGCGATAAGTTTTAAATTCTTGAAACAGCATTAATATTCCACATAGGCAAAGAATAATTCCAAATACGGCATCATAATCTCGCGCTAATTTAGGATAGAGGGAACGAAGGAAGAACAAACCAGCACCGAAAGCAGCCAAACTCACCCCTAATAAAATAATCCAAGTGGCAGTTTTAAATAAGAATAATCCTCCCGCACCAACAAAAGGTATGTATCTAACTACAGACAGAGTTTTGTAAATTAAAGCTGGTGATGGAATCTCGGATGAAGTTGTTGGGGATATTTGTTGATGGGTTTTATTGTCGCTTAACGGTATAGCTGGTTGCATTGGCTGCAAAGGAGTCTGTAATGACAGTAAATCATGCAATACAGCCGAAACTGATTCGTAGCGATCGCCAAAGTGATAGCGCACCATTTTCTGCAATATTGCTGCGAGTGCAGGAGATATTTGGGCTTGGTCTTGCCAAATAATTTCACCAGTTTGCGGGTCTTCTGGGAACTGACTTGGTAGTAAACCAGTTGATGCTTGAATCCCAATCATTCCTAAAGCATAAATATCGCTGTTGAGACGGGGTTTTCCCTGGGATTGCTCTGCGCTCATATAACCAGGAGTACCAATCGCAACTGTTTTGACAGTTGGGGATGAAGATGTTGATATTTGAGTTCGCATTTGTTTCACTGCGCCAAAGTCGATTAAAACTAATTTATTATCCGAAGCACGTCTGATTAAATTATCGGGCTTAATGTCACGATGGATAACTTCATAGCTGTGAACAAACTCCAACACATTCGCTACGTCTTGCAGCATATTGATTATTTGAGCTTCTTCCCAAGGTTCTTTAACCACCATCTCGCTACTTAAGGGATGTCCCACAATCAACTCTTGCACTAAATAAAATTCTTCGTTTTCTTCAAAATAAGCTAAAAGCCTTGGTATTTGTTCGTGGTTACCCAACTGTTCGAGAATTTCAGCTTCGCTGTTAAATAAACGTCTCGAAGTTTGTAAGTAAAATTCATCTGAACTCGCTGGCTTCAGACGCTTTAAAACACAGCTAGGATTACCGGGACGACGAGTATCTTCCGCTATATAAGTCTCACCAAATCCACCAGCACTTAAAACTTGAGTTACTTTGTAACGTCCATCCAAGAGGTTTCCCAACATATTTTTAATATTTCTTTTATTAAAGTTTAATTTATACAGTAGTCAAAATTATTTTTTAATTTGACTTTAAACTAGGATGCTGTATTTTATACAAACACACTTTTTATTATTAATATTTATTTAGTATATTATATGTCTAAATTCAGTAAAACCTGCAAAATTCAAGATATAAATCTATAAGTATGTTTGATTACTTCATGTATAATGAAACATTTTCAATTACTCATGATTTATTCGTTATACCTTATTCCTCAATCATTGAAAATTGTGGATTTAAATTAGATTGTATTTAATTAACTAGATATATTAATCTTTAGGAGTTTTAGCAGTAACTCCTTTTTTGTACTTTAAAGTGTATACTCCAGGCGGACGCAGCACTTTAAACCATAATCCTGATTTAAAACCAAGGGATAGGGCTTTTGTAACGCTAACTCTAGCGGTTTGATATTGTTTTTTTGTCAACTTGTCACCATATAAATCGCGAACGATAACATTGATATGAAAATGTTCTTCGGGTTGGGCACGCATTAAAATTAAAATGGCATTTCTGATTGAATATCCTTGATATTGAAGCAACATCGGTAAGCTTTGAGATTGTTTACTTTTCTTCGTCTTTTGAATCCCAGATGTATCAAGTTTTTCCGGCTGCGGTTGGCTTGTATTGTTATTTTCTATTTGTAAAAATTTTTCTTCATTAATTATTTCATCTACTTTCTCATTGACTTCTATACCTAAGTTTGGTTTATTTTCAATACCTTCATCAACAGATAAAATATTAGTATTATGTCTATCTTCTTCTAAATATGCTTGAGTATGAGATTGAGAAACAAGTTGATTAAATTGAGAATGCTGTTTTTCTTGAATGTAACCAGATATTAAGTTATCTATAGCATTAATTTGATTGCGGACTGATTCTAAACGACCTTCTAGACGTACAGCTTCTAATACATAGCGTTCTCTTTCGGCTTCGAGCAAATTCAACATTTCGTTAAACTCCGTCATAGTGATTGAAATATTATTTATAGAATGAATCAAAGTTCAGAAACTTTAGAGGTTATTGTTAAGATTAATACAAGAGTATAAAAACAACAAATAAATAGCTTTTGATGTAAAAGAAAATTTAAAAGTTGTTCTTAAGCATATCGCACATTAAACTTATACCTTAAACAGAAAATATTCTTAGAGTGGAGGCAGATGTATTATGAATAAATTAGAAAAAGCTACATCAGAGTACCAGCAATTCACCCAAGAGTTCCAAAGCATCGTTATCAGCACCGTAAATAGCGAAGGAATGCCCAATGGTAGTTATACTCCCTTCGTAATGGACGAATTCAGAAATATTTATATTTATGTCAGTGGGCTTTCACCACATACACAAAATATAAATATTAATCATAAAGTAAATGTTTTGTTTATTGAAGATGAAGCCCAAACCCCACAAATATTTGCCCGTCGCAGGCTGAATTACGACTGCATGGCAGTTTTGATAGAGCGAGAAACACAGACATGGTTAAATATTGTGGACAGATTTGAAGTGCGTTTTGGCGAAATCATTGAAATGCTTCGTAGTTTAGACGATTTTCGTGTTTTTAAACTGACTCCTCACAGCGGTCGTTTTGTAATTGGATTTGGGCAAGCATATCACATCAACGGCGACAATCTAGACAAACTCGTGCAAATAGGGAGACAGTGAGCAGTTAACAGTTAACAGTTAACAGTGAATAATTAACTCCTAACTCCTAATTCCTAACTCCTAATTCCCTATCTCATGCTTAAATTTCAACCTCCCGGTTTTGGGCATAAAGTTATTCAAACATCCCTTGGAGGAATGGTTTACTATACTCAAACCGTTGCACCTTGGGATATTACCGAAATTGAAAGCTTACCACAATTAGTTTTTCTACACAATTTTGGTGGTGGTGCTTCTGCTTATGAATGGTCGAAGGTGTATTCTGCTTTTGCTTCAACTCACTGCATTTTTGCTCCCGATTTAATCGGTTGGGGTGAATCTTTTCATCCGGTACGGAATTATCAAGTTAATGATTACATCACTACTATTGCAGAATTTATCAAACAAACCTGTCGGGAACCCGTAACAGTTGTAGCCTCCTCTCTTACTGCTGCTTTGACTATTCGTTTGGCTATTCAAGAACCTCAATTATTTAAATCATTATTTCTATCATGTCCTTCTGGATTTGATGATTTTGGTCAAGGTAGCGGACGTAGACTTCCTTTGGAGGTTATCAATACACCACTATTGGATAATTTAATTTATAAATTAGGCGCGGAAAACGAAATTGCAGTCAGAAATTTTTTGCAAAGTTTTCTGTTTGCAAAACCTGCACGAATATCGGAAGAAACTGTCCAAGCTTATTTGGCTTCTGCTCAACAAACTAATGCTATATTTGCGGCTTTAGCGTTTCTACGCGGCGATTTATATTTTGACCTGAGCTTATACATTAAACAGCTTACAGTTCCAACAGCAATACTGTGGGGTGAAAAAGCACAATTTATTAACGTCAAATTAGGAAAACGTTTGGCTGATTTAAATCCAAATGCAATTCGTAATTTTTATGTAATACCTGATACAGGAGTTTTACCACATCTAGAAACACCTGAAATAGCAGCCAGCTTATTAAGCAAACATCTAAATAGTCTGGAGAGGCTTTAGAAGCGAAAGAAAATCCGTCTTGAAAAGTTTGATGGAACGGAAACCGACCCTATCAACTTTCCGCAAAATAGCATGACCTTAATAATTGCTCACAAGTCGCTGTTGACGAACGATACAACCCTTCTGAATGAAAAACTGTTAACTGAGGGCTGTTTAAATTTTATCAATATTGGGAATAATAGGAGATAAGGCTATAGAAGCAGCAAGTATCAAGCTGATGAGCAACAAATGACTGAGCCAATAAATCCCTATATAAAAGTAGAAAACCCTGAGAATCACCTTTCTCAAAGTTTTCTACTTGGAATCATAAATAGTGTATCTGACCCAATTTTCGTTAAAAACCGTCAACATCAATGGATATTTTTCAATAATGCTTTTCGTCAGTTAACAGGTTATGACTCAAAGGAATTGATTGGGAAATCGGACTATGACTTCTTTTCTAGTGAAGAAGCGGAGATATTTCGAGAGACAGATGAACTTATATTCTCTTCTGGTGTCAGTGATAACTCTGAAGCATATTTTCCCGACAATGAAAGAAAATTTCATTTTGTTTCCATTCAGAAAACTTTAATTAATGATGAGCTTGGCAATCAATTTATAATTTGCAGTTTTAAAGAAATTGAAGTTTCGGAACCGAAGCTACTTCGAGAAGAAAAGTTAAATAATATTAGTTTATGTATAGTCAAAGCAATCAATAATCTTTTGAGCATCAGCGATTTTGATAAATCACTTTATGCTTTTCTAGAAACTTTAGGAACTGCTACGGATGTACAACAGGTATCTATAGTAGCAGTTAACGATAATCGAAGTTGGAAATGGTCTAATAATAATTTTGACATAGAACTTGATATTTTTCTTAGATGGCATTCCATTCTTGTTGGGGGAGAAATTATTATTGGTTCGATAGATGATTTCCCTGAGTCAGAACGAGAAATTTTAAATGCTGCTAACATTGTTTCTATTTTAGTAATACCAATTAAAGTAAGGGAGAATTTGTGGGGATATATCCGGTTTGATAATTGTCAAAAAGAAGATTCATGGTTGGACAGCGAAAAATCTATTTTGCAAGCTGCGGGTGAAAGTTTGGGAGCAGCTATTTTTCATCACCAACAGCAAGAAAAATTAGTTAAATCAAAACATTTTTTACAGTTAGTAGTAGATAGTATACCGCAAATTATTTTTTGGAAAGATTGTAATAGTGTTTTTCTTGGTTGTAATCAAAGACTAGCCGATATATGGGGTTTGAGTTCTGTTGAGGAAATAGCAGGTAAAACCGATAATGATGTACCTACTACTCCTAGAGAAAAATCTCAATGGTATAGGGAATGGGATAAACGGGTAATAGAATCTGGAGTACCAGAATTACATATTGTTGAGAAGAAACAGCAAGCAGATGGAAAACAAAAATGGTTGGATACTAATAAAATTCCTTTACTAGATGAGAAAAATAATATAGTAGGATTGCTTGCCACTATTGAAGATATTACAGAACGCAAACAAGTAGAAGAAGCTTTGCGTGAAAGTGAAGAAAATTTTCAGAAACTATCGACGAATGTACCGGGAATGCTCTACAAATTTAAAATGCATCCTGACGGTTCAATGTCTTTTCCTTATGTTAGTACTGGTAGTTATGAGTTATTAGGGATAGCAGCAGAAAGAATTCAAGCGGAATCTAATTTACTGATTTCGAGAATTCATCCCGAAGACTACAAAACTTTTGAGAAATCCCTGAATAATTCAGCCGAAACTTTGGAAGCATTTTATTGGGAAGGACGTTTAGTTCAATCATCAGAAAAAACTCAATGGGTAAAAACAGAATCTCGTCCAGAAAAGCAATCTGATGGTTCGATTATTTGGGATGGTTTTCTTTCAGATATTACTCATCTCAAAAAAACAAAAAAAGCATTACAAAAAGCCTATGCAGAAATGGAATCGTTAGTTTTAGAACGAACTAAGGAATTAACCCGAACAAATAAAGTATTACAAGCTGAAATTGAGGAACGTAAGAACACAGAAGCTGTTCTACGTGAAACTGAAGCGAAAGTACAGAAACTAGCAGCAAACGTACCGGGGATGCTTTATCAATTTGAAATGAAACCTGATGGTTCGATGTCTTTTCCTTATGTAAGTCCGGGTTGCTACGAGATTTATGGCTTAGAACCAGAGCAAATTGAAGCAGATGCAGATTATATTTTCTCAATGACTCATCCAGAGGATTTGAAAGCTTTTAAAAATTCCTGTATTTCTTCTGCTAAGAATCTCAACCCTTGGGGACATGAAGGAAGAATAGTTCTTGCTTCTGGGGAAGTTAGGTGGATAAAAAGTCATTCTCGTCCCGAAAAACTCGAAAATGGTACTATTCTTTATCATGGTTTTATTTTAGATATAACTGAACGTAAACAGGCAGAAAAAGCTCTTTTACGTAGTAATGCGATGTTAGAAGCTCAACAAGAAGCTGCGATTGACGGTATTTTATTTGTTGATGAAAATCAAAATATATTATCTTGCAACCAGCAATTTGTAGATTTATGGCAAATTCCTCAATCTGTGATTGAAACCGGAGATGAGCAGCAGTTTTTAGCATCTATGATAGATAAATTTGCGAATTTAGGAGAATTTGTAAATGAAGTTGAAAACTTGTATAACGATGCAGAAAAATCGGTTCGGGATGAAATTGATTTAGGAGATGGAAGAACTTTTGAACGTTATTGTGCCCCTGTAAATTCAGTTCAAGGGGAATATTTTGGTAGGGTTTGGTACTTCCGAGATATAAGCGAACGTAAAGCAGCAGAAAAATCTTTGCTTCGGACTAATTCTGTTTTAAAAGCACAACAAGAAGCTTCTATTGATGGCATTTTAGTTGTTGACGAATTTCGCGAATCAATATCATATAATCAGCGCTTTATCGATTTATGGCAAATCCCCAAGTCTACGATTGAAACAGGTAAACATGAAGCAATTTTTGCTTCTATTTTAGATAAGTTAAAAAATCCCGAAGAATTTGTATGTACCTTAGAATATCTTTTTGAACATCCAGATGAAAGCTGTCGTAACGAGATTTATTTAAAAGATGGAAAAACTCTAGAGCGCTACATTGCTTCAGTGCTTTCATTCACTGGAGACAATTACGGTAAGATATTCTATTTTCGAGATATTACAGAACGTAAGCAAGCAGAAGCAAAGTTACGTCAACAAACTCAAGAGTTAGAAAACGCTCTTCAACAATTACAAAATGCTCAGGTTCAGTTAATTCAAAGTGAAAAAATGTCCAGTTTGGGACAACTAGTAGCAGGAATTGCTCATGAAATTAATAACCCTGTTAACTTTATCGAAGCAAATCTGACCTATGTACAAGAATATTTTGAGGATTTATTAGACCTTATCAAAATTTATCAATATGATTCTTCAGATAATTTGCAAGCAGAAGAATTTACAAAACAAATTGAATTTGATTACCTTCAAGAAGATTTACCTAATATTATTAGTTCTATGAAAACTGGCGCTAAAAGAATTGGTGATATTGTACTTTCTTTGAGAACATTTTCGCGTTTAGATGAAGCAGAATTTAAAACTATTGATATTCATGAAAGTATTGATAGTACTTTGATGGTTTTACAAAATAGCCTTGAGCCAAAACTGGAAAGAGTTGCAATTGTAGTTACCAAAGAATTTAACGATTTACCATTAGTAGAATGTTTTGCGGGAAAACTGAATCAAGTTTTTTTGAATATATTGAATAATGCAATTTATGCTTTAGAAGAAGCAATTAAAAACAATAAATTCTCACAAAATGAATATCCACATATTCGTATTTCAACTCAATTAATACGGCAAGATACCGTACAAATAAATATTATTGACAATGGTTGCGGTATTCCTAAAGATAATATTAACAGGTTATTTGACCCATTCTTCACTACTAAACCAGTAGGTCAGGGAACTGGCTTAGGGTTATCTATAAGCTACCAGATTATAGTCGAGCATCATAAAGGAAAATTAAACTGTATTTCTACTGTAGGAAAAGGTAGCGAATTTCAGATTAAAATACCTGTAAAAGGAACTAGCAAGTAGGGAGTAATGATAAAAACTTAAAACAGTTTACAGTTCAAATCTTTTGTGTTGCTTATATTCCCAATTTCATATCTTTAATTGTTTATTTACAAAGCCTATATGGGAACACTAAATATAGTGTGTTTCCTAAAATTAATTTTATGCTACCGGCAGAATTTACATCCCTACAAGCTTTTAACCAAAATGCGGTCAGTTCGCAACCTATGAGTCAATTAGTGATTGACAATTTTCCTGAATTGATATATTGGAAAAATAATGATTTAGTATTTCAAGGTTGTAATTTAGCATTTGCTAAAGCCGTAGGGTTAACTTCACCACAACAGATTGTCGGTAAAACAGACGAAGAATTACCTCTAAAGAATCAAATGTTGGGTTTCTTAGGAAATCGCGACACTCAAGTTATTCAAAACAGTACTAGTTTTGAACAAATTACAGTTTCGACTTTGGCTTCCGAAGAAGAAGTCTGGTTAGACATCCGTAAAAATCCTTTGATTAATTCCCTTGGGGAAATAGTTGGAATTTTTTGTCGTATCGAGGATATTAGTACTCGTAAATTAGAGGAAGCTCAATTAATAGAATCTCAGCAGCGACGTTTAGCGTTAATGGTAGAACAAACACCGTTAGCAGTTATTGAATGGAATCGTAACTTTGAAATTAAAGAGTGGAATCAAGCTGCTGAAAGAATTTTTGGATATAGCAAAAGCGAAGTTTTAGGTCGTAGTTTTCATTTTTTGGTCGCAGATGATTTCAAAATTATTTTGAAAGAAATGCTTAATGGTTTTGTGAATCAAAAACAAAGGATGCTTAGCACTAATGAGAATTTAACAAAAGATGGTAAAAAAATTATTTGCGAATGGTATAACTATCCACTGATTGCTGCTAACGGTGAAGTAGTTGGTATTGCTTCAATGGCTTTTGATATTACCGAACGTAAACATGAGTCGGAACAGCTACAAAAGCAAGAGCAATTTCTTCGCACGGTTTACGATGGTGCTGATAATTCCATAATAGTCGTTGACGTTACCGAAGACGGAAACTTGCGCTATGCAGGAATTAATTTAGCAGCAGAAAGCGAGAGCGGTTTAAATAATACTCAAATTATTGGTAAAACTCCACAAGAATTATTTGGAGAAGTAGAAGGTACTCAATTATTCCAGAGTTATCGCGAATGCGTAGAAACGGCTAAACCTTCTTCTTTTGAAGAATGCGTTACTTTTAACAATCAATTAACTTATTGGTTAACTACTATTAATCCTTTAAAAGATAGTTGCGGTAAAGTATACAGACTGATAGTCACCGCTTTAGATATTACCAAACGTAGACGAGCAGAAATAGCATTACAAAACTCTTTAAAAGAATCTGCCGATATTAAATTTGCTTTAGACCAAGCAGCGATTATAGCTATTACAGATAATCAAGGAAATATTGAATATGTTAACGATAAATTTTGTGAGATATCTAAATATACCCGTGAAGAATTAATCGGCAAAAATCATAGAATAATTAACTCTGGTTATCATCCTAAATCCTTCTTTACCCAGATGTGGAAAACAATTAGTAGTGGTAAAGTTTGGCGTGGAGAAATTAAAAATTTAGCAAAAGATAGAAGTCTTTATTGGCTAGACACAACTATTGTGCCAATGTTAGATGATGAAGGTAAACCGCAGCATTACATTGCTATTCATAACGATATTACCGCTCGCAAACAAGCTGAAACAGAAGTAAATCAAAAAGCGCAAGATTTAGAAAATACGATTAATCAGCTACAAAAGGCTCAAATACAGTTAGTACAAAGCGAAAAAATGTCTGGTTTAGGTCAACTAGTAGCAGGTGTAGCTCATGAAATTAATAATCCCGTCAACTTTATTTACGGAAATCTCAGCCATGCTAATAATTATGCTCAAGACTTATTGGAAATAATTCAACTTTATCGTCAAAAATATCCTCAGCCCGGATTAGAAATAGAGGAATTAGCAGAAGAATTAGATTTAGAGTTTTTAGTTGAAGACTTACCAAAGCTTTTGGGTTCAATGAAGGTTGGAGCGCAAAGAATTAGGGAAATAGTAACTTCCCTACGTAATTTTTCTCGCATTGATGAAGCCCAAATGAAGGAAGTCGATATCCACGAAGGAATCGACAGTACCTTAATGATTTTAGAACATCGTATCAAAGCTAAATCTGACTCTCCTAGAATTGAAATTGTTAAAGACTACGGTAATTTTTCGCTAATAGAATGCTATCCCAGTCAATTGAATCAAGTGTTTATGAACATTTTGGCAAATGCACTTGACGCATTAGAAGAAAAAATTGAAGACGGTAATTCTCCTACTATTTTTATCAAAACGGAATTAGTGGGATGTAAGCAAGTAAAAATCTCTATCTCCGACAATGGAAAAGGAATTCCTGAGAATATCAAAAAAAGACTTTATGACCCATTTTTTACCACTAAACCAGTAGGAAAAGGTACCGGAATGGGATTATCAATTAGTTATCAAATTGTTGTGGAAAAACACTGTGGTTCTTTAGAGTGTATTTCTGAACCAGGAAAAGGAACTGAATTTGTAATTACTATTCCCAGAAAACAATGTACGTGTAAGTAGTTAGAAGTTAGGAGTTAGGAGTTAGGAGTTAGGAGTTAAGAGTTAGTAGGTTGGGTTAGACACGAATAGCAAATGATATTCGTAGCGAAAATCTTCTTTATCGTGTCGTAACCCAACATCACAATTGCCAATAAATAATACTATCAGAAACAAGAATAACTCCCAATACTGCTTGGTTAAGAAATTTCAAATTGTTTAGATCCCCCAACCCCCGCTAATTTGGGGGCTTATTTCCCTCCTTTTGAAGGAGGGTTAGGGAGGATCTAGCCTTAACCGACAAGTATTGAAAGCGATAGGAATTTTATTTGTACACTTTGATGAATAAATTTTTGTCTATCCCTGCTTTCTCCTGTGTCAAAAAATTCGGAATTTATACTGTAACTTTTTTCTCATAATCAATTTAATTTAAGTAATTTCATTGATATTTTTCAAAAAAATTATCAATGAAATTACTGAGAAAAATTAAATATTTATTTATTATTTAGGTGAAAATTAGTAACGAACTTATCGTACATTTAAAATACATTAAAAAAAATTCAAAACTAGTGGCAACAAGCTGTGTATAGGGATTAACCTGTGAATATCGAGTTAAAAAAATATCTAAATATCAAGAGACATGACTAAAAATATTGTTACTGGTGCGGCAGGATTTATCGGTTCTCATATAGCGGAAACTTTATTAAAAAGAGGAGAGAAAGTAATTGGTATAGATGAATTTAATGATTATTACGACCCTTTCTTTAAAAATAAAAATGTGACATTTTTACAAACCTATGAAAATTTTGAATTAATCGAAGCGGATATTCAGTTTGTGGACTGGAATTATTTGTTAGAAGATGTTGACGTTGTTTATCATCAAGCAGCACAAGCTGGGGTAAGAGCTAGTTGGGGAAAAGGTTTCCGTTTTTATACGGAGCGCAATATTAGCGCTACTCAAGTTTTATTGGAAGCAGCAAAGGACGCTAAAAATTTAAAAAGGTTGGTTTATGCTTCTACATCAAGCGTTTACGGTGATGCAGAAACTCTACCTACGAGCGAATTAATTTGTCCCAAGCCAGTTTCACCCTATGGAATCACTAAGTTAGCTGCTGAAAGATTGTGCGGGTTATATCATAAGAATTTTGGGGTACCTTTTGTAGCGCTACGGTATTTTACTGTTTACGGTCCCCGTCAACGTCCGGATATGGCTTTTCACAAGTTTTATAAGGCTGTAATCGATGATGAAGCGATTCCGGTTTATGGTGATGGATTGCAAACTAGAGACTTTACTTTTGTCAGCGATGCGGTAGCGGCTAATTTGGCTGCTGCTACTGTTGATGGTGCTGTGGGAGAGATTTTTAATATTGGTGGTGGTAGTAGGGTTGTTCTCAAAGAGGTTTTGGAAACAATGGAAGAAATTGTTGGTAAACCCATCAAGAGAAATCATATTGAAAAAGCAATGGGAGATGCTCGTCATACTGCTGCGGATGTGAGTAAAGCGAAGCGAATTTTGGGTTATCAACCACAGGTTAGCTTGAAAGAAGGGTTAACTAAGGAATGGAATTGGGTGAAGGGGATTTATTGTTAGATATATAAAAGGAGTTTGATAAAAGTTCGTAGTTGCGTTTACTCTGCGATTAAGCTCTGCTTATAGCGCTAAAGCACAACTACGAACTTTCAACTTCTATCGAATTGTTTTTAACTAAATTTTCTCGTAATCATTTTCAAAAATCAAATCGGATTCCTATAGTAGGGGACAAACTGCAAATATAATAAAAAACCAGCTTAAACCAGAAAGTAATCTATTGTGAACACCTCCCGTACCTTTAATAATCGCGTTGAAAGGATGGGGGTATTCTTGGGATTGACTTGCTATTTGTCTTCTTGCTTCTTGAATAAACACTAAATTGTGAGAACTTTTATCAGGTACCTTATTTGGAAAACCCGAATTCTTATCTTCTTTATTTTCTAGTAGAGCAGAAATTGTTAGATGATGGTAGTTGCATGACGTTTAATACTATGATTTTAAATACATATAATGACAGTAAATACACGGGATATGTAATTATTACGTAAATTTAATCAAAAACTAATATTCAGTGACAGTTAGTGACAGGTATACACTGGTTTAAAGTAAGTGGTTAAACTTATTATTTTTAATTTATTTTTGATTAAGATTCAATAGATTGAAAAGTTAATTAGATGACTAAAGTCATGCTGAAGAAAATAGATATAGACATAAGTAAGTCAACAAAAATATTTACCGTCACTACGAGCGAAGCGTTAGCGTAGCGTCTCTCGAAGAGAGATAGTA
>JBCBHT010000175.1:0-15326 GCA_038525335.1 Cyanobacteria bacterium J06621_15
CTTACTTCTTACTTCTTACTTCTTACTTCTTACTTCTTACTTCTTACTTCTTACTTCTTACTTCTTACTTCTTACTTATAAATTGAGTCCTGATGCATCCTAAAATGAGTCAAGATTGTTTAATAAAATAGTTTCCTGCAACTAAATTTACACAATACAATCGCTGACTTTGTTTCTATCAATTCTAATTTAAATTAACTATTTAAGCGACTATTTAACTTATTTTAATTGGGTTCATCTGGCATATCTTCGGGTGCAATATCTTCTTCTATTATTTTTTTCTTAACTTTTTTATCGGCTTCTTTCTTGACTGTTTCCTCTAATCGATTTTTCAGTTCTTGCAATTCTCTAATAGCGGTACTGCTTCTGCTCTTAGTAATGTTAGAGATAGCACTTTTCAAAACCCGGATAACTTCTTGCTCTTTCATATACAATTCAATAATTCAACTGGCTTATTATCATAAAATAAAATCGGTATTTATAACAGTTACCCATAGTATATATTCTGCATACTAGCTACACACCTCTCTCTTTAATAAGGAGAGGGTACGGGGTATTGCTAAATCTAATTCTTACACCATTCTCAACAAGAGCCGGAGGCTCATGAACTGTATTCCCAGGTTCAATCTGGAAA
The DNA here is from genome assembly GCA_038525335.1 of Cyanobacteria bacterium J06621_15. GTDB lineage: Bacteria > Cyanobacteriota > Cyanobacteriia > Cyanobacteriales > Nostocaceae > Rivularia. The sequence goes on from JBCBHT010000175.1 coordinate 635, forward strand.
CAAGAATGAACACAGTTATATATTCTGCATAATAGCTACACAATCCTCCCATAAATAAGGAGAGTGGACGGGAGTGAGATGTTTGTTTTTTGTATTACTTTGCAGAAAACTGAATTGCAATTTATACAGAAAGATGTAAAGTTTTGTAAAGATATAGGCGGATTTTGGAATTACGTCTGACAGTCTCACAAAGTGGAAAATTCAAACCCATTGCAGGAGCAACCGTGCGAGAGCAACGTCCGATATATCATTCGTTTTTCAGTTATATATTAGCAATACGCACATGGCATATTCTGAGAGTTTAAACGAGCAGCTCAACCGATTAGCAACAGCAGTTTGTCAACATCCTCAAGGTAGTCTGAACCGACAACGGTTGTTAAATCAGTTGATTTATCAAATGCAACAGTCAGGGAAAATTTGGTTGGGTGGGGATATTATTCCACAATATTATGAAGATGCTTTGCAATTAACTTGGTTTTGGTTTTGTAAAAACATCAGTAAATATGATGCATCTCAAGCTAATGTAATTACTTGGTTTAATGCTCATCTTAAATTCAGACTTTTGGATATTCGTCAACAAATAGCGATAGACAATAGAACCCGAGCAACTAGGTCAGAGAATGAAGAATTAAACTTTATAGATCCAGTTGATAATTTACCTGCACCAGAAAAACCGCAACCCATTTTAGAAGAAACTTTAGAATGGATTGAAACACAGGGTAGTGAATTGCGTCGTCTTCACGTTCGCTCATCTCCACATATTAATTGTCAGGTATTGTTTCAAAATAAATTACCACCAAACGAAAAAACTTGGCGGGAATTAGCCGAAAAGTTTGGTAAAAGAGAAAGCACTCTCAATCATTTCTACAATCACAAATGTCTTCCTTGTTTGTTAGCTTTTGGTCGCGACCAAGGATATATAGACACTTAGCAAAAATATAATTTACTACTACGGTATTTACTCATGAATATCTCAACACAGCAGCTAATTATTTCCGTTCCCATCACTGAAGCTAATAGAAACAAAGCAAAGCAATTTGCTCAACAACAATCCGATTCGGAAAAATCTTTAGAAGTTTATCATAATACTTTAGCGGTATTGGTAACTAACAACTATTTGCAAATGTTGGGTGTATCGACTTCATTACAACATAGCTATAGTTGGAATGCTGTTGCGAGAGTAAGTACCAATATTGCTGACTTAAATTTACCCGGAAAAGGACATTTAGAATGTCGTCCGATTTTGGATTCAGATGAGAGTTGTTATTTTCCTAAAGATATTTGGAATAATCGTATCGGTTATGTTGTGGTACAGTTTGATAAATCTTACAAGCAGGGAACTTTATTAGGGTTTGTACCACAAGTCAGCAGTACTAAGCTTGATATCGAGCAATTGCAATCTTTGGATGATTTATTCGTCGCTTTACATTCAAATGAAACTGTAGTCAACTTGAGTAATTGGCTAGAAAATATTATTGATGAAGGTTGGAGAAACGTTGAATCAATAATTGGCAAAAAAAGTATAAATCCTATTTTTGTATTCGCGGATATTCCTTCTGAAGATAAAAATTTTCATAAAATTAAAGATGCTGTGGGACAATTGTATGCTACTCAATATGAGATAGATAAAGTTGATTCTGATTCCGAAAAAGCTTTAATTCATTTATTAAAAAATACCCCTAACGAAGAAGTTCGCTGGAAAGCTGCTGAACTGCTGTGGGAAATTAATCCTGAAAACCCTAGTGGTGGCATTAGAAAAGCTATTGATTTAGGAATGCATTTTGGCGAACATTTAATTGCTTTGATGGTGGCAATATTGCCAAAATCCGATGGAAGCATGGCAATTTTAACAAGAGTATATCCGGGTCAAGACATAAATTATCTTCCTCAAGGATTACAGCTTAATGGTTTAGATGCAGCCGGAAATTCGTTTTTTACAGTTACATCTAGAAATAAAGATAATTATATTCAGTTTAAATTTACTGCTGAATTAGGTGATAAATTTAATATTCAAGTAACTTTAAATAATGCTAAAATCACAGAAAGCTTTGTCATTTAGTAATTTATATACTTAACAGCTTCCCATTTTTATTCCTAGGAATAAATGTTATCTTAGATACTAATCTAAACGAACGCCTAAAATAATATTTTCTATTTGTGGAGACGCGAAAAATCGCGTCTCTATATTTGTAAGAGAATAATGCAGTTTCCTGTAATTTGTATCTTAAATGGAAACACTTGCTTTGATTATCTATTCAATACGTATAATTACTGTTATAAAATTAGACTAAAGCCATAAGAAACCATTACTTATGAACCGTCATGAATAAGTTAGTCGTACTGAATATTGACGAAGGTAGTTTCGAGCAAGGTTTTCCTGTAAGACTCGGAATTGGTGAAGACGGTCGTATACATTATAGAAACAGAGTTAACCTTCCTCCAGCACCGGAAATTCCTCGCTTGTACCAAGAATGGCAGGATAAATACCGCGATTTGGGTGACAGTGGTGAAAATAGACAAATTGATGTCCCTTCCGCTCAAGTTACCCGTGTCTCTATTATCGAAGATGAAAATGAAGCGAGAAATAAATTTGAAGATTATTTGCGTCGGTGGTTTTCTCAACTTTCTTGGAGAGAATTAAGGGTTTGTATAGAAGAAAAAACCCAGCCAGATGAATTTATAAGGGTAATTATTGATACTAATAATATTTATTTAAAAAAGCTTCCCTGGCATTTATGGCAATTATTTCATAATCGCTCCCATGCTGAATTTGCTTTAAGTGCAGAATATGCTCCTCCTACAGAACCTTTGAAGCGTCCGGTCAATATTTTGGCTATTTTTGGTGGTAGTCAGGGATTAGATTTGACTTCAGATGAAGAATTAATTGAAATATTAAAAAGTCGGGGAGCAAAGGTTACTTGGTTAAAACAACCTGAGAAACAACAATTAAATGAAAGCTTGTGGAATCAGCATTGGGATATTTTATTTTTTGCGGGACATAGTTCTTCTGGGGAAGAATGCAAAACCGGACAAATTCAAATTAATGATAAGGAAAGTATTTCGCTTAATAAGTTAAGAAATGCTTTGAGAACTGCGGTTAGAAATGGTTTAAAATTAGCAATTTTTAATTCCTGCGATGGTTTGGGTTTAGCGGATGAATTGCGGGGTTTAGGAGTTCCGCAAATGATTGTTATGCGAGAACCGGTACCAGATGCAGTAGCAAGACAATTTTTGAAGTACTTTCTAGAAGATTTTTCTCAAGGAAATTCTTTATATATAGCAGTAAGAAATGCACGTCAGCGTCTTGAATGGATGGAAGACGAATTTCCCTGTGCTTCTTGGTTACCTGTAATTTGTCAAAATCCCGCTGCACGTCCTTTGATTTGGGCTAATTCTTCAATTAAAAATTTGAAGAAAATCGTTGTTGGTGGAATTGCAATCGCGCTTATTTTTACTGGTAATTACATCCGTGAAAATCTTACGAAAGCTGATAGAGATATTCCTCTACAACCAATATCAGCTACGAGTGAACTAAATTCAAGCCCCCCTATAAATTCAGAAGAAGCTCTAACAGATTTAGGTGATAATTTTAGCTGGGGAGAAAAAGCATTAATTCGATATGATTCTCCTTCTTATAAGTATAAGGAAGCTGGTGTTGAAGCATTTAAAAATAAACAATATATAATAGCTGCGGAATATTTTAATAAATATTTGGGTGAAAAACCTAATGACCCAGAAGCACTAATTTACTTAAATAATGCTGTTGCAGAGCAAGTCTCGAAAATAAATCTTCTTCCCGTTTCTCAAAGTTTAAAATCAAATCAAAACATTTGTTCTTTAACAAATATTTATAATAACAATATTCCTAATAATAAAACATTCAGAATTGCTGCTCCCGTTCCTATTAGCGCTGAATCTCACATTGCGAGAGATTTATTACGAGGAATAGCTCAAGCTCAAAATGAAATTAATTGTCAAGGTGGAATAAACGGGCGACTATTACAGATAGTGATAGTTGATGATAAAGAGAATAAATTGGTGGTTGATAAAGTTGCTCAAAAATTAGTAGAAATACCGGAAATTTTAGCAGTAGCGGGTCATTATTCTAGCAGTTCAACCTTACAAGCAGGTAAGATATATGACGAAAAAATTATTTCTGTATCTCCTACAAGTAATGCTTTAAGAAAATCAGAAACTAATCCAAACGGATTAAATTTTAGTCAATGGGTATTTCGTACACCTCCAAGCGTTGTCTCAGAATTAGTTGATTATATGGTTGATACTAAGCTTTATAAAAAAGCTGCCATAGTTTATGTTAATCGCGAATGGAGTATGTCTACTTTTAACAAGTTTAAAAATGATTTAGAATCAAAAGGTGGTGAAGTTGTTCATACATGCGAGCTTAATGGCAATTTTAGAGCTAGAAAATGTTTAGAAAATGCATTCAAAGCAGAAGCAGAAGTAATGCTGTTTTTGCCAGAAATTAATCAAAATACTATTGATAAAGCTTTAGAACTGTTTTATCTGAATAACAACCATCCCAATAAACTATTTCTATTAGGTGGCACTACATTATATAGCGATAAAATCGTTAAAAAATCTGCTGAAAATGTGGTAGCTGGTTTTTATTGGCATAGAAACGAAATTAATCCTAGTAAATTTGAAACAGATGCTCTAGCGCTGTGGAAAGCTCAAGTAAACGGACGCACCGCAATGTCATACGATGCAACTATGACAATTGCTGAAGGTTTGCGACGAATGGGTAACAATCCAAATCGCAAAGGGTTAAAGCAGGTTTTATCCGACCCGAATTTCTCCGCTCCCGGTGTAGCGGGAAAAGTTGAATTTGACGAAAATTTTGACCGTGAAATTACCGATGAAAATAATGCTGAAATTGGGGTTTTAGTTCAAGTCAAATGCGACAATTCACTGTCAGGAAACTGTAGATTTGTTCGAGTTCGGCAATAATAAAGTTTCGAGTGGTTCGTTTTTCCGCTATAGCGTTTATCAAGCAAAGTACGGTACAGCGATGACCTCACCCCCCTCTCCCCTCTCATTCTTAAGGAGAGGGTTTAGAGTGAGGTTTTGAGATGTACTTCACCAGACTGGGAAACGCTATAAATCTTGGTTATTGTTATTTATAACGTCTCTACAAATAGTCGAAATATAGGAGAATCAAAAAAAATTTTAGAACAGCGGAGTCAGGAATTAGAGAGAGCTTTGCATAACCTTAAATCAATGCAAGCACAATTAGTAGAATCTGAAAAAATGTCTGCTTTAGGAGTAATGGTTGCTGGGGTTGCTCATGAAATCAATAACCCCATTAGCTTTATTTATGGCAACCTCAATCATGTTGCTGAATATGCTGAAGATTTATTTTACCTATTAGAATGTTATAAAAAATTTTTCCCTAGTTCTATTACTGAATTAGCAGCACAAATAGAAGAAGTAGAACTTGAATTTATTAAAGAAGATTTTCCCAAACTCTTAAACTCTATGAAAGTTGGAGCCGAACGTATCAAGAATATTATTATTTCTCTACGCAATTTTTCCCGTCTGGATGAAGCAGAAATCAAAGATGTCGATATTCACGATGGATTAGACAGTACTTTAATGATTTTACAAAATAAATTTAAAACACAATCAAATAGTTCAGAAATTCAAATAATTAAAGAATACAATAAACTTCCTCGCGTAGAATGTTATGCAGGACAATTAAATCAAGTATTTATGAATATTATTATTAATGCTATTGATGCTTTAACAAAATCACCAAACCCGCAAATAAAAATTAGTACCGAAAATAAAGAAAACTTTGCGTTAATAAAAATTTCTGATAACGGAATGGGAATAGAAAAAGAAATTAGAGAAAAAATATTCAATCCTTTTTTTACAACAAAACCCATTGGACAAGGAACGGGTTTAGGATTATCAACAAGCTATCAAATTATTGTTGATAAACACCAAGGTAAATTGGAATGTCATTCAAATCCTGGAATCGGTACGGAGTTTATGATTTCACTTCCGCTGAAGTATCGAGGGAAAGGGAATGAGGGAGAGAGGGAGTGAGGGAGGGAGGGGAATTAGGAGTTATTTACTACCTTAGTTTATATTCCCAATTCCCAATTCCCAAATCCCAAATCCCAAATCTATTCATCAATTTGCCAAGAATCTTTAATAATCTCATCATCCAAAATTCTCTTGGGTTTGACGATGACAATTAATCTTCCTAATATTTCTATGTCTGGTTCGGTTTCAAACCACTGAATGTCTAGTTCTCCGGAATTATCTACTAAAAAATAACTACCATCATCCCATTTTCTTTGGGAACGGTCTATGGCTATCATGACTGGTTTAGGTTTGTTCTGCTCTTGATTGGGGAATCTATCGCTCGTACCTAATATCACTACTGGGTCTTCGGCATTTAATACTACTTGCCAACCTGGTAATGGTACCCATGCACCTTCACCCGAAAACTTCACCATGTTAAACGGACCATCTTCTTCCACCATGGGAACCGCTTTTAAATCATCGGGTGTCAGCGGTAACTCACCGACTACGGGAACCACGCGAGACATTTCCGCTTCGGATTCGAGACGATAGAACGGTAGCAACGGTGCGGGACGTTGGGGAACAACTGTAAAATCAGTTAATAATTGTTCAATTTTTTTTCTAGCTGTGTCGGTGTGAGCGAACTTTAAACCCTTAGCAATAAATCGCGATCGCAATTGTAAATCGGATTTTTGTCTTGCTTGCTTCCAAGTTTGATAAGCTACAGCATCTCCGGGATGTGAAGAAAACCCTTCAGGTAAATTACGCAAGCGGGAATAGTCTTTAATTGCTCTGGCAACATCTTTAACTTCATCAGCATCAACTTTGTGTTGAAAAGCAAGTTCAGCAGCACCTGCACGCTCTTCTTGAGTCAACATGCGAAACTCGTATAAGACATCGCTTCCTCGTTGCGAGTAATGAGATTTTACTTCCTCCGAAGCACCACCTTTATCTAATGAATTATAAACTTGAGAACCAACAATAATTTGATTTTGCTGAATTGGTTCAAAACCCGTAGCTTCAAAAATATCTTGAGGATTATGACCCGATTTTTGTAGATAAGCACAAGCTTCTCCCCATTCCACCCAGGTTCCTTCTTTTTGCCTTAATTTTCGCAATAATTCTTGAGACAACTCTTGATTTGGCTGATTTTCAGCATTTTGAGGGTTGGGTGGTAAATCTGTCATAGGTAGGGGAAATGCGGAGCAATAAAAATCATTTTATGCCGTAATAGTAAATTAATTAACTAGAAAAAACATATAGTTACATAATTGTTAAAGACTGTTAAATACCGTTAACAATCAGGTAAAAAAAATAAACTCAAATTTTGGGGTGAATACTCTACCGCTAGCAAAATTTATGAGTTATCAAAGAATAATCCCACATTTTAAGTGGATTAAAATACCGTGTTTCCTCGGATAATCTAAACCTGGTTTGATTAGAAAATAGTGCTTTGACGTTAGTTATAAATGCATTTATCGGAAAAATGATATTTAAGAGTAAAATTTGTATCCAATATAAAAAAGCACATATGATGTAAAGGAATAAATCAATGAATAATCTCATCCCAGACCTAGATAATATTCGCAATCAATTAATGGCTACAGAAAGACGTAAAAAACAAAAAATCCTAGTAGTAGATGACGAACCAGATAATCTGGATTTGTTGTATCGAACCTTTCGTCGTGACTTTCAAGTTTTGAAAGCAGACAGTGGAAGTAATGCTTTAAAAATATTGGCAGAGGAAGGGGAAGTTGCTGTAATTATCTCCGACCAAAGAATGCCAGAAATGAAGGGAACTGAATTTCTCAGCAAAACTTTACCTCAATTTCCCGATACGGTAAGAATCATTTTGACTGGTTTCACCGATATCGAAGACCTTGTAGACGCTATTAATGCCGGACAAGTTTACAGATATATTACCAAGCCTTGGGACCCCGAAGAACTCAAGGGAGTTGTCCAACGTGCTGCTGAAACTTACGATTTACTCAAACAACGTACCGAAGAATTACGTCGTGCAAATTCTCAAATGGCTTTGTTGACTTCATCCTTACAAGTGACAAAAACGGTTTCGAGTAGGGAAGAAAGTCTAGAACCAATAGCTGCAATTTATGGAGAAACCTTCGCTGCTGACGGTTGTATTCTGCAACTAGTAGAGAACGGTAGTTTAGCTTCTAGTTGCGGTACCTTTAGTCAAGATGGGATATTAGATAACTGGTTGGATAAAGACCCTTTAATTGCAGAAGCGATTGCAACTAGCAATATGAAGGTTTCTGTAAATGTAACTAAAGACGAGAAACTCAAAGAAGTTGCTCATTATTCAGATACAGGAACAAAATCTCATTTAGTTGTCCCTATCGTTCATGTAAATCAAGTTACAGCAGTGCTATCCCTACAGTGGCAAAAAACCTGCACCTTGCGAGAAGATGAACTAAAATTAATACACTTCTCCGCACAATTGTTAGCAATGATACTCAATTGCGCCGATTACAGTTAGTCAATTATCAATGTTAGCGTAGCGTGTCCCGGAGGGACATACAATTATCAATAAACAATGAGTAGTTAACAGTAAATATTAAGACTCTTAATCAAATAACTGATAATTGATAATTGATAACTGATAATTGATAATTGGTAATTGATAACTGATTGAAATGTCTGAAATTCGCTCCATTTTTAACCGCATTGCACCTGTTTACGACCAGTTAAACGATTGGTTGAGTCTCGGACAACACCGGATATGGAAGGAGATGACGGTTAAATGGAGTGGAGCTAAGACAGGAGATAAAGTCTTAGATTTATGTTGTGGAAGCGGTGATTTAGCTTTTCGTCTCGCTCGTAGAATAGGAACAACCGGAAAAGTAGAAGCTATAGATTTTTCCCCGGAGTTGCTTGAGGTTGCAAAACAGCGGAGCAAAGATTATTATCCTACCCCTTCAATTAACTGGATAGAAGCTGACGTACTGGAATTACCTTTCGATGATAATCAATTTGATGCTGCGACAATGGGTTATGGATTAAGAAACGTTACAGATATTCCCCGTTGTTTAGAAGAATTACATCGAGTTTTAAAGACAGAAGCAACTTGTGCAATCTTAGACTTTCATCGTCCCGAAAGCACTTTGATGCGAGGTTTTCAGCAATGGTATTTAGATAATCTAGTAGTTCCCGCAGCCAGTCAAATGGGTTTGAAAGAAGAATACGCTTATATAAATCCCAGTTTAGAACGCTTCCCTTCTGGTAGAGAGCAAATTAAAATAGCCCGTGAAGTTGGTTTTGCTCAAACGGTACACTATCCCATTGCAAACGGTATGATGGGAGTGCTGGTAATAAAAAAAGTTAGGAGTTAGGAGTGAGGAGTTAGGAATTAGGAGTAGTGAAAGTAATAAAATTTTCAATTTATATATTTCAATTTATATATATAAATTCCTTTTTATTAGATGAATGATTTTCATAAATTTCCTAACTATTCAAACAAATTTATTATTTCGTCTTTTTTGCTTACTTATAACTCCAAACTCCAAACTCCAAACTCCTAACTCCTAATTCCTAATTCCTAACTCTTATCGTGGCTTTTCCTAAATCCTGGTTATTTTATATTACTTCCCCTGTACTGGGTGGAATTATCGGTTATTTCACAAATGATTTAGCCATAAAAATGTTATTCCGTCCTTACAAAGCTTGGTATATAGGGGGAAAGCAGCTTCCATTTACTCCGGGATTAATACCCCGGAATCAAGAACGTTTAGCTAGAAACGTTTCTAAAACAATAATGCAGTCGCTGCTGACACCAGAAGAATTACAGAAACTAGCACGACGTTTATTAGAAAGAGAAAGAGTTGAAGCAGGGATTTTGTGGTTGCTGCAAATGGCAATCGACCAGGTAAAAGATGATAAAGACCAAAAAACAACTAGAATTTTAGCAGGAATTCTTAAAGATTTACTAGGAGAATCATTACCCCGGTTGTTAAAAGTCTTAGCAAGAAAAGAAGATTTTTTAGAAGCACAAATTGACCAAATATTCGACCAAATACTATTAGATTTTCAGCTTACCGACATTCAAGCATCTCGTTTAGCAGACTGGTTGTTACAGGTTGTTTTACCACCAGATACAATTCGTTTAGCCATAATTGATTTTCTCACCGACCGGACAATTCAAACAATTGACGAAAGCTTCCGGGAGAGAACCAGCGGTACATACTGGGTAGTAGCCAATCTCTTCGGTTTACGCAATAGCTTGACTCGTTTGCGTACCTACTGCTTAGACGAAAAAGACGCAACCAATTCCCGCATTCTAGAATTAACTCAAGACCTACAGGTTCGCGACCGAATTCGTAGAGTAGTCCAAAATGTTTCCTTGCAAAATCTACCGATAGGTACTGTCCGACAATTACGAAAAACTACAGGAGACACCGTTCGTCAATACATAAGAACCCGTGGTAGTGATTTATTAGAAGGTTTCAGCAAGTCCTTAGATTGGGAAAAAATCGCAGGTTTACTATTAAACCGATTGAGCAATTCCCAAGTTATGAATTCGTCTTTAGAAGTAGTTAGTAAAGAATTAGCTTTATTACTAGAGCGTTATTTAGAAAAAGACTTAGAAAATTTAGTAGCTCAAACAATTCCGATTTTATCAATCGACCAAGTAATTATTGATAGAATCAAGTCAACGTCACCCGCTGATTTACAAAATGCTATCGAAGGAATTGTTAAAAAGGAATTACGAGCAATTGTAATTTTAGGTGGAGTTTTAGGTTTTATTGTGGGTTTACTTCAAGCAGTTATAATTACAGTTGGTCAGAGATTATCAACTGGTGGCTAATGTTTGACTGGGAACAATGCAAAAAGTTAGGAGTTAGGAGTTATGAATGATTTATTTCCCTCACTCTCTCCCTCCCTCACTCTCTCCCTCTCTTTTACTGCGGAATAAAGGTAATATCAAAAGAAGTCCATTTATCATTGACCTGCTTTGGTTTTCCGACTTTAAAAAATCCCGATAATTTACTATTTTCCTCATCAAAGTTTGTCACTTTTCCCCAGTTATAACCGTTTCCAGCTTGCTGCATAAAATAAGTACTAAATTTTGAATCTCGCTTTCTTGGCTGTTCGCTGACTTCAAAGAAAGGTATACTTTGCTGGGAACGATAACCTTGGGGTATGTTGTCACCAAAAACTATTTCTAAATAAACTGTTTTACCGATATTATCCTGCATAAAAGTATTAAATGTTTGAGGATTTTTATTTAAGTCTCCGATAAACATCGGAACATTTGCTTTCTTCAGTTGGACTTTATTTTCAGCTATCCAACGATTACCAACTTTATCAAATTGTTCGACTCTGGTAGTATTGCGATTAATTCGATAGCGCTCAAATATGGGTTTTGGGTTAGCAACACTAGGACAGCCATCACCGTGTTTTTCGTAAACAATAAAATCAAAAAATGAGGTGTTCGAGTCAACCGTAACAAAAGAAAGACAACTCATTTTCACGTCACTATATTGACTATCATTTAATACTCGTGCAGCAATCGTTTGTAAAGCAGTATTTTTATCCAGCAATTGAGATTGAGCCGTAGCAGGTATTGCTGTAGAAAATAAGAAAGGTAGAATAAAGCCTGTTATTAATTTACGATTCATATTAATTCGATAATATCTTTACGCAATTTACAGTAAATCAAGTATTTTTACTGATACCATATTCATTCTAATTAAACAAGCTTTACGATTAGTTTATATTTACGGCGATTGTGTGAAATTTTGATAAACTTATATTTAATAAATTGTCAGCATGAATATATCAGAAAGCTAGTTAAAATAATGGACTTAAAACAGCATTTTTTCACATTAACGCAATATCATTCTTGGGCTTTTAATCGTCTTTACGAATATCTAGAGTCAGTTTCAGAAGAGAATTATCGTCGTGAATCTGGTTTATTTTTCAAAAGCATTCACGGTACCCTTAATCATAGTTTGTTAGCAGATAAAATTTGGTATGGACGCTGTGTAAATCAACCGTTTTCTGTTTCTGGATTAGATGAAGAATTATGTTCCGATAGAAAACAGCTTGAAAACGAAATTAAAAATCAATCAGCGAAATGGAGCGATTTTTTAATAGAAATTGATGCTGATAAATTAGGAAATATTATTAAATATCGAACTACACAAGGAAGTGAAAAATCGTTGCAGCTTGCGAATATTCTCAGTCACACGGTTAACCACGGAACTCATCATCGAGGACAAGTTTCCGCAGCTTTGACGCAGTTTGGTTATCCTGCACCGGAAATTGATTTACCTTATTTTATTGCAGCCCAGAATCAGTGAAAGTTAATGTTTTATGATTCATGATTTATGACAAATATCTGTTTAAAACCTACTGTTGAAAACGACCTGGATTTTGTTTTACAAGCAGAAAATCATCAAGACAATAGCGCTTTTATTGGTCAGTGGACAAAAGCATATAGAATCTTTATCAAACAACGATATCGCGCATTTTATTATTGAAAAAATTCCAGATAATTATCCAGTAGGGTACACAATATTAAAGGGTTTAACTGACTTTAATCAAACTATTGAATTGAAGCGGATTGTAATTACCGAAAAAGGTAAAGGATATGGTAGAGAAACTTTGCAATTGATAAAAAAGTTGTCCTTTGAAGATTTTTCGGCACATCGTTTACAGCTTGATGTGAAAGGAAAAAATCTCCGTGCAAAAAAACTCTATGAATCTGAAGGTTTTATTGTCGAAGGTTGCTTGCGTGAATGTTTGAAAACTGCGGATAAATGGGAATCTTTAATTTTGATGTCGATGTTAAAACAAGAGTATTTTAATATTTAGTATTATTTAGCATTTTTTGTATTTGCGTGATACATTCTTGATAAAACATATACTTATACTTACTCATAAAAGTGACACAAAACAACTTTGGCAGACGGGAATTACTTATCGCTAGCTTAACAGCGGGATTTGCAATGGCAGTACAGCCAATTTATGCTGAAGTAATTAAAACGGAATCCTCTGGATTAATTGCGGGTGGAGTAAAAATTCCCGTTGCTGATGGAGAAATCCCTGCTTATCGTGCTATGCCAGCTACAGGTAATAACTTTCCGGTAGTATTGGTAGTGCAGGAAATATTTGGAGTACACGAGTATATTCAAGACGTTTGTCGTCGTTTTGCTCAGCTTGGATATATGGCTATTGCTCCTCAAATGTTTGCTCGTTACGGAGATGTTTCTAAGCTAAATAATATTCAAGAGATTATTAGTAAAGTTGTTTCCCAAGTTCCCGATACACAGGTACTTTCGGATTTAGATGCAGCTGTAGTTTGGGCAAAAAATTCGGGTAAAGCTGATATAGATAAACTGGGAATCACGGGTTTTTGTTGGGGTGGTAGAATTGTTTGGCTGTATGCAGCACACAGTCCGCAACTTAAAGCAGGTGTGGCTTGGTATGGAAGACTAGAGGAAGAACGTAAGATTCTACAACCGCAATATCCCGTTGATATCGCACCATTAATTAAAGCACCAGTGCTTGGACTTTATGGTGGTGAAGATAAAAGTATTCCCATCAGCGATGTGGAAAAAATGCGAGAAGCTTTGAAGCAGACAAAAACAGCAACTCAGATTAAAGTTTATCCCAACCAACCTCATGGATTTCATGCCGATTATCGTCCCAGTTATAACGAAGAAGCAGCAAAAGATGGCTGGTTAATGTTGCAAAATTGGTTTAAACAATATGGTGTGGTTTAATTTAATGAATTTTTAAATCAAACTCTTAATACCATAAAAAAAACAAGCACCGGAACCAATTAAATAAACAAACCAAGTTAGAAAAAACCCAAAAGCTCTACCAGGAGAAGGACCGTATGTTTTAATTAAACCCCATGCATGAGCAATTCTAGCTATTATTAAACAGGTTTCTAAAAACCATATTAAAACAGAAGTTGCATTCATTAATTCTAAAGCCATGATTAACAGCAATGCTAACGGTACGTATTCTGTAAAATTGCTATGAGCGCGGACTTTACGCTGTAAGATACCATCATCTTTTTCTTTAGTTTCAAGCAGCTTTTGAGTTAAATTATCGAAAAAAGCCGCCCATGCATTGGGCTTTTCTAAATAATCGGGTTGTAAGGTAACATCTTGTTTAGATTCACCCTCCGGGTTCGCCAGTTTGCTTATGCCGGGGAACCCGTCCACCGCAACTGACTCACCATGCCAAACCCTTGTTTTTGTACGTTCCATTGCCACAATATAAGAAAGTATAAGAGCAATAAAACCGTTGATTCCGATAAAAAGTGTCGATATTGGAATTAGATTTTCGTTCATATTAATTTCCCAATAATTAATGTTTACTAATCTTAGAAAACTATCCCCATCAACGTCTTGTCTAATTTTCCGAAAATTGTTCTAATCTTCTTGAATTGTGGATTGAAGATTGAAGATTGAGAAAATGCGAGACAATTCAAAATCCTGTCTAAGCCACACCCTTTAGGTGAACGTAGCTTGTCCGTAACGAGATAATCCAAAATCTAAAATCTAAAATCTAAAATAAAATAACTCCTAACTCCTAACTCCTAACTATTAACTCCTAACTCTTATATTTCTTCCCGAAATTTCTTCGGAGTTATGCTAGTATATTGTCG